>NZ_NCFJ01000529.1:0-1707 GCF_002281105.1 Polynucleobacter sp. 35-46-11 | reverse complement strand
CAAGCGCATTATCTGACGTACCGATCCAAGGCAACCCAAGAATAGACAGTATTTGCACCGTCCAAAGCTACACCAGCCAACCAATGAGGCCGCTCTAATGCTGCGGGAATGTTTTGGTGGATATTCATATTCTCAACCCCCATAAACTCGTGGGCATAGATCCAATAAGTTTCCAAACCTGCCCGAATAGCAATCTTCCTAGCAGGATGGATGATTTCACCCAAAGAGTCTACTTTTGAACTAGCAAGCTTATCTAACTGTTCTTCGCCTAAATACTGGATCGCGGATACCGCAAAGTACTCTCCATGACGCGAGAAATAGGCCATCGGCATTCTTAAAAGACTAGATGGGCAGGAGAGACGAACGCCCTCGTGATGAACCTCTAAAGAGCCGCCGATTTCAGCCATCATGCTGCCAACCGCCAACAAATGCTCTTGAGATAAAGAAATGTGGTCCAAATCGATAAAAATCATGAGCTCTTGCTGCACAGCAAAAATGCTTGGGCATGGCGGCAAAATACTCAGGATAGTTAATAACTGCTGCGCAACATCCGCGTCTGCATAGACTTCATCGATCAACAACTCATCAGTTAAGTTGTCAAAAATATGTCGCAAGGATTGCTGTCCAACGCGAATCAATTCATCTTGCTCTTTGCTTAATACAAAATCGAGTTCGACTCCACTCCAACCATTCCCTTTACCAGCTAAGCTGCGGGCTTTTTGTAATCGATTTAAATTCGTCGATCGATCCAAAACATAGTGCTTGTCCAATAAACGTGAGTTACTCGAATACTCAAAAGCACTTGCCCGATCGATCGGCTGAGATAAGCCTTCAGGGATCGAAAACGCTTTTGGCTTTGGCTCTGGCACAAGCACTGGCGGAGACTCTTGCCTAGGTGTAAAGAGATTCTTCAACTCACTAATCGTGCGATCTAGCGTACGGTTTAGTTCAATCTCTCGATCACTAGGTGCATTAGACTCGACTCGAGCTTGCGGGCTCTGAGTTTGAGCTTGAGGCTCAGGACTTTTTTCAGGAGCGCGCAAACCCTCTTTAAGATCGGAGGCAAACTCTTGATTTGGAAACTCATCTACATACTCATCTTCGGGGATGGGTGCTATTGGCTGGGCTGTAGGCTGAGCTTCCAACTCAATCACTGGTTCAATAGTTTCGGCGACAGACACTAGTAGCGAGATAGGTTCTTTAGAAACTGGAGCACCCGCTTTTAGTTGAGACAACTTCTGCTCGAATGCAGTCTTAGCCTGGTTTAGTTGCTCGACACTCACCAAGGCGCCGGACTCACCGGAACTGTGAATATGTGAAGCTTCTGCGTTGACCAGTGCAACTAAATCTGGGATCAATAAAAATGCTTGGGAGCTATTGGCTGTAAAACTCTCAGATAACTCACTTGCAAATGCACTTAATGCATCTAGACCAGCGCCATCAAGGGCATTGGCCAAATCAACGCAATACATTACAGAAGACTCAAGCCTAGCTGAACCAGCACCGCCATTGGCAGGCACCGAGGATACTAAGCCCTCAATTGCCCGATCAACGTCAATTAAAAATAGCGGTTTTTCTTCAGACATGGGATGTGCGCTTTATCTCTAGTTAACCGTATTAAGTTTTTGCTTGACGCTTGAGATCTGAGAACTCTTGACCTAGGCCATCAAACTCTTCTTCCCAACTATCGAGATCACGTATCACTTG
>NZ_NCFJ01000070.1:0-20494 GCF_002281105.1 Polynucleobacter sp. 35-46-11 | reverse complement strand
GCATCTAGATCTTCAGACTTCAGTGGATCCAGAATATCGGTATCGAAGATAAACGCTAGCCAAACTTGGGCATTATTTTTCAGGGCGTGATGAAGCGCTGTATTGTCATAGAGACGCAAGTCGCGACGGAGCCAAACGAGAGCTTTTTTCATAGCCCCTATATTAGGGCCAAATAGGCCGACTCGCTTGGCATGCGAGTAATATGCTGCCTACTAATAGATTGCTAATTTATAGACACTTTATTTTTTGTTTTTTCTAAAATTGTGCAGTTTTGCATTGAGCCCCTGAACTGGGTCATTGTTTTTGTCGTCCTCAGCTTGTTATTTTTGAGCCTTAGAAAACCCCATTTGTGCAAACAATTTTTGCTTTTAGCTCTGGCAGACTTGTTACTAGTTGGGTGGTTACCAACTTCAGAGGTCTTTTTAAGGACTCTTGAGGATAGCGTTCCTAAGGTTCAGCTTACACAGATGCCCGAGGCGGAGTTTGCTGGAATCATTATTTTGGGTGGCGCCATTGAGGGTGGTGAGATTGCAGTAGACCGTGGTGAGGTATCCATTTACTCCTCAGCTGAGCGTGTTACCAAAGCCTTTGAGCTCATTCGCAAGTACCCAGATCTACCCTACATTTTTAGTGGCTTCTCCGGGCGTCTTTCTCCCAAGGGGATCTCTGAAGCGGATGCCTTCAAGCAGTTGGTGGCGGAGCAGGGCTTGCCAGACAAAAATGCCCATTATGAAAATCAGTCCCGCAATACCTATGAAAATGTCGTGTTGATGAAGCCCATGATCTTGGAGTTAGAGGCTAAGAGCGCCAAAGAAGCTGATGCACCCCCAAAACCTTGGCTACTAATCACCTCGGCATCACACATGTATCGATCGATAAAGATTTTCCAAAAACAAGGAATTGAGGTAATCCCAGTCTCCGTGGACTACCAAACCGGCAATCAGCTTCGCTGGGGTAAGTTTGATCTGGAGGATGGTGTGCAAAACTGGAATAAGGTGATGCATGAAGGGGTTGGTCTTCTTGCCTACTGGATCACCGGAAAGATCTAGCCAGGACAGAGAATTCGGTAAAATAAACCCACATGAACACGGCTAAAAAAGCCCCTGTGGGTCAAGCTACAACACCCACCCAGACCTCCCAAGCTGTTGCTGGGTCCTCAATTGCTTATTCTGCTGATCATCTGGCAAACCAATTCCTCATTGCCATGCCTGGGATGGTCGATCCCAATTTTGCGGGTTCAGTCATCTATCTTTTTGAACATACCGAGCAGGGCGCAATGGGCTTGGTAATCAATCGCCCGACTGAGTTGGATATGGGCGCCTTATTTGAAAAAATTGAGGTCAAGCTGGAGGCTGAGCCAGTATCTGAACAACCGGTCTATTTTGGTGGTCCAGTGCAAATCGAACGTGGTTTTGTTTTGCATGAGCCCTCTACAGAAATAGCTTACAGCTCCTCTTTGGCGGTTCCAGGCGGTTTGACCATGACGACATCAAAAGATGTGCTTGAGGCTGTCGCAATAGGTTCTGGGCCTAGTAAATTCTTAATGACCTTGGGTTATGCGGGTTGGAGTGCGGGTCAGCTTGAGGAGGAGATTAGCCTCAATGGCTGGATCAATGTTCCTTTATCCCAAAAGGAAATGATTGAGATTATTTTTAATACGCCCTCTAGCCAGCGCTATGAGCGGACGATGGGTCTTTTGGGGTTTAATCCCTCCCATCTATCTGGCGAGGCAGGGCATGCCTGAGAACTTGAAGAAGGGCCCAGAGTTTACTGTGATGGCTTTTGACTTCGGGACGCGGCGTATTGGTGTTGCTGTGGGTAATACCCTCACTTGCCTAGGACAGCCAATTAAAACTATTACAGAGTCATCTAGTGATGCTGCATTCAGAGTCATTGAGGGGCTTTTAAAGGAGTGGCAGCCCAATCGCCTAGTAGTCGGCCTTCCTTGCCACCCTGACGGTACGGAGCATGAAATGAGCGCCAAGGCTCGTCGCTTTGGCGATCAACTACAGGGGCGCTTTCATTTGCCGGTGGAATGGGTGGATGAGCGTTATTCCTCGGCCGTTTTAGAGGGGGATCCCGATATGCGAGACAATTTGGATGCGCAGTCTGCGGCCTTAATTTTGGAGCAGTATTTTGTTGAGAAGAATTGGATTAGTTGAGATGAATGCAGAGCAGTCCTACCTGAAATTACTAGAGACTTTGAGTCAGCGCAAGAAGGCTGGCGATGCATTTGAGTTGGCTGGTCTTGCAATGGGCGGCGCGTGGATTACGGAGCGTTTAGCCGCAGATTTAAATCTTCCTCACTTTGGCGTTATTAATGTGGCGTTTCATCGGGATGACTATGCTGAGAAAGGTATGACAGCGCTGCGAACTGCTAGTACCATGTCTACCCATCTTCCTTTTGAGGTCAATGGTGCAAACGTGATTTTGATCGATGATGTATTGCTGACTGGCCGTACAGTTCGTGCAGCACTCAATGAGTTATTTGATTTTGGTAGACCTGCGCAAGTGGAGTTGATGGTCTTGGCTGATCGTGAGAATCGTGAGTTGCCGATCTCAGCGGATTTTGTAGGGGAGGCAGTGAATGTTCCCAATAATCAAATATTGGTTTTAGAGAAAAATGATGCTGGCAAGTTCAGCTTCCAATTAGAGGAGCGTGCAGCATGAGCGGAATGAACGACTTAGTAAACGCCCCGGTAAATCAATTCAATGCCGCTGGTGAGTTAACTCACTTGCTCACTTTGGAAGGTTTGCCAAAAGAGCAAATCCTTCACATACTCGATACCGCACAACAGTTTGTCAGCGTGACCAATCCTGCACGAGAGGTAAAAAAAGTTCCATTACTTCGCGGCAAGAGTGTTTTCAATTTGTTCTTTGAAAATTCCACCCGCACTCGCACTACTTTTGAGATTGCTGCTAAACGCTTATCGGCCGATGTCATTAATTTAGATATCTCTACTTCCTCAACAGCTAAAGGTGAAAGTCTTTTAGATACGATTGATAACTTAGTGGCTATGCAGGCGGATATCTTTGTGGTGCGTCATAGCGTTTCCAGAGCACCTATTGAGATTGCTCAGCATATTCCCGCACACGTTCACATAGTCAATGCTGGCGATGGTAGCCATCAGCATCCTACCCAAGGCTTGTTGGATATGTACACAATGCGCCACTTCAAGAAAGACTTTAGCGGTTTGAAAGTGGCGATTGTGGGCGATATTGTGCATAGCCGAGTTGCTAAATCGAATATTTGTGCTTTAAGAACCCTAGGTTGTACAGATATTCGTGCGATTGGACCCGAGAGTCTTTTGCCAAGTGATCTAGATATGCTGGGAGTGAAGGTATTTCACAGCATGGAAGAAGGGTTAAAAGGTGTTGACGTTGTCATGACCTTGCGTATTCAGAAAGAACGCATGGAAGCAGGTCAGGTTCCAGAGGGCGATGCTTTCTTTAGACAGTATGGTTTAACGCCTACACGCTTAGCCTTAGCTAAACCGGATGCTATCGTGATGCACCCTGGTCCCATGAACCGTGGTGTGGAAATTGATTCAGCGGTAGCGGATGGTCCTCAGTCAGTTATTCTGAATCAGGTCACCTTTGGTATTGCGGTGCGCATGGCTGTGATGTCAATCGTTGCCGGCAACTAGATAGATCGGATATTGTTCTTGAGCACTCAAAGTACCGTGCAGCTACCAGCAATAACTGACAAGAAACGCTGGTTGATCTTGACGCATGCATTTAATATGGATGGGCGTGCTGCAAGCTTAACTATTACGGATAAGATTCCTTATCTACTGGAGGCTGGCGTCGAGCCAATTGTATTTAGTGCAATTACCGGACTCAAAGATCAACGTTTCCCACACTATCAGTTCATTGCTTGGGGCCCATCAGGTTTCCGTTTCGATTTTCGACACTGGGTAGCCAACAAGTATGGTCGAGGCTTGATTTATAAAGTAACGACTAGAACAGTTTCATTATTGCTTTCACCTTTGATTGCAATTGAGAAGTTATTGCTTGGTTACTCAAGTCAATGGTCATGGTCCCTACCGGCTTTTATCCGCGGCTGGCTCCTAATTAAATCTGGCAAGGTTGATGTGGTTTTCTCAGTGGGGAGCGCATGGTCTGCGCATCTCGCTGGAGTTTGGCTAAAAAAAGCGACTGGCATAGAGTTGATCTCTGAAGTGCATGATCCTTTGGTGATCCGTAAGAGTCCAGAAGATCAAGGCTTTGATGCGCCTAAAAACCGCGATGCGCGTTTTCGGCATTATTTAGAAAATCAACTTACTCGATTTTCCGACAAGGTCTGGTGGTTTACCGATGGTGCTTTGCATTATGCAAAGGTGCGCAATGCAAATCTGAATACCCCTAATAATGCACATGGTTTTGTAGTGACCCCGGGCGCAAAGCCGCCTGGAAGTTTGGATGTCAATCAGTCACACCAATATACAGGGCAACTCAATTTATGTCATTTTGGCTCTTTGGCAAATGACCGCTCACTTTCTACGATTCTCAAGGCCTTGGCGCCTTTACTAAAAAAATACCCAGAAGCCCGAGAACAAATTCGTGTTCATGCTTATGGCGCCCCCTTGGATCCACTCTCAATAGATGCAATCAAGCAATTGGGTTTTGAGGATGTCTTACTGGCACATGGTCGTTTAGAGCGAGATCCCACTACTGGCAAATCCGGTCGCGAGCGAGTCGTTGAAAAAATGCAAGCTGCTGACGTCTTGATCTTGTTACATGGTAATGATGAATGGTGTGCAGAATATATACCGTCTAAGTTTTATGATTACCTATGGACAGGACGTCCGATCTGGGGCATCACCCATCGGAATCCACAGTTAGACCAAATGCTTTTGGATAGGGGTGCTTACCTCAGCCCACAACTTGACCCAGAAGCAATTGAATTTACTTTGGAGAAAATTTGGCTGGATTGGAAGGGTAGGCAATTAATTGAGCCTACATGGAAGCCGATTGGAGTGGACCAAGCGGTAAATACCATTCTGACTCAAGTACAAAATAGATCAAAATAAAGAACGGAAATTCATTGAAAGACTTTGTCCTTTATTGCAAATCGTACTCACGAGATTTTCTCCGCCTTAAGCAGCTTCTGGATTCGGTGAAGCTGCATAACCTCGATCAAATCCCCTTCTATATTTCTACTCCGACTTCTGAGAAGGCGTTGCTAGAAGAAGTGCTTGGCAAAGATTCATATCAATGGGTAGCAGATGAGGAAATTGTTGCCGCTAATTCTGGGGTTAGCTTTGAGCAATATCAAGCCATGCCTGGAGGGCTATCTCAGCAAATCATCAAAGCAGAGTTTTGGCGCCTGGGTATAGCTGAAAACTATCTCTGCTTAGATTCGGATAGCAAATTCATTCGTGATTTCAGGCAATCTGACTTTGTTCGCAATGACAATGTTCCTTATACCGTGCTTCATCAGAATAAAGAGCTATTTCAAATCGCTAGCAATCGCGGGCATCATAAGGTAGAGCGCGACCTTAAGGTCGAGGCGGAGCGCGTACAAAAGTTATTTGGTCGAGTTGGCCCCCATTTTTATTGCGCCCCAGCCCCTTTTAATTGGTCTGCAAAAGTTTGGCAATCCCTAGATCAGGAGTATTTGCAGCCTAAAGATATCAGTATTTGGGATCTCATTACTCTAGAACATCCAGAGTCTTTGATATATGGGGAGGCGCTCATGAAATATCATGCCATTCCCTTAATTGCTGTAGAGCCCTTATTTAGAACCTATCACTATGACTGGCAGTATTTTTTAATGAGGCGCTTGGGTGAAACCGAGGCTAAATTAGCGCAAAATTATTTTGGAGTAATTTATCAGTCTGCTTGGGATATTGATGGCCATCTTGGCTCCAGTAATAAATCATTGCCTTCCCGTTTGTTAAGGCGTATCAAGCGCTTTGGTCGATATTTACAGAGCTACGTGTGATGACGAGAACACCGCTAGTCAGTGTGCTGATGCCGGCATTTAATGCAGAGCGGCATATTGCTCAAGCGATTGAGAGTATTTTGGAGCAGACTTATCCTCATTTTGAGTTGCTCATTCTCAACGATGGTTCTACAGATCAGACTCAGCAGGTCATAGAGCAATTTGATGATGAACGGATTATAAAAACGCATCTAGTTCAGAATCAAGGTCTAGTAAATGCTCGAAACCAATTGGTTGCGGCAGCTCGGGGTGAGTACATTGCTTTTTTGGATGCTGACGATATTGCTTTCCCTAACCGCCTGCAGTTGCAAGTTGCCTTTTTGGAATCATGCAAAGCAGATATTTGTGGCGGATCCCATTATTCGCTTTATGAGAGTAGCGGCAGGATGAAGTCATCAAAGCAGCGTTACTCGGACTCAGATATCCGCGCCTTAATTACCGTTTGCAGCCCTTTGTGTAATCCTGCTGTTATGGGTAGAGCGGAGGCGTTTAAGAGGCATCCTTATCGGATTGGCAAGGACTATGCGGAAGATTACTCGCTTTGGTCAGAGCTGGCTTTGGCGGGATATCGCTTTGCTAATCTTCATGACAATTTAATTACCTACCGAATTCACGCTAAGCAAACGAGTCAAGTTCAGAACTCTGAGACAAATCGGATTTTTAATGTCAGCAGAAGAGCTTACTTAGTCGGCCTGGGTATGGACGATGAACTTTTCCCTAGGCCAATGGCATTAAGTAAAAGACTGAAGCAGGCCATCCCTTTTATGTTGCAATTGAATCAGAAGATTCCTGGTGTTTCTGTGCTGGCAAATTATGAGATTTATGCGCGCTTTCAGTTTCGCCGTAACGGCTTGTTAACTCCGTTGACTAGGCTTGAGCGGCTTTTAGTTTCGGCTCTAGCTTCTCTTCGTGGCCGTTTCTAAGCGCTTAGATTCTTTGCCAGCGGGATGGGAGCAGGTCATCCCAATTCATAGTGAGGTCATTGGTCCATCGGCTCGGACAAATTACCGTGTTATTTGAATCTTTTGCCAGCCAGGCTGCCCACCAGCTCAGAGAGCTATTGGCAATTAAATGACTTTGGCAATGTGTCATCAACTCCAATTCTTGAATAACTGCATCGCTGCCTTCAAGAGACTGAATAAAGGTTGCCCTGTCTTGATGGGGTAGATTAGCTTTAACCCAATCTAAGTCATCTGAAAATACAAAAAATTGGGTCTCTGGATTCTTGTTCAGAAGCAGCTGCATTCCTTGCTGGTAATAGTCCAGCCCAAGAAAGCCATGTACCTTTGCTGCACTCGCAAGATGGACATAGTCACCACGACGTACATGAACCATGGCAGCGTTACTAGCTTGAATTTGATTTAGATATTTTTGGTAATGAGTACTTAGGGGAGTTTTGGGGCTCACTTCGGTTTGCAGTATTTTTTTGATCGACTCAAAATAACGATAAGACTGCCAATATCCTATGAGGTAGAGACTTTGAGATTTGAAAGTAGGCGCTTTGAGTAAGTTGGGATCAAAACGATAAGGCTTTTGCTCTAAATAAACGTAGGGGTTAATGGGCCATAACTTCTGAAGAATGCGCTGAATACGCTTAGGTCTTTTTGGTGGCGTATCAAGTGAGATGACGGCCCCCTTAGTATTTAAAGCGGAGAGCAGTAGTTTTCTAGGGGTAACATCATCATAGGTCTTGGTAAACCAACTTTGATCAAGCAGCAGTGGGGTTTGGTGTTGATGTGCTAAGGCTCTGGCAGTAGCATACTGAAACAGTTGATTGCCGAGGCCGCCTTGGAGCTGTGCGATGATGTTCATAATTCTATAATTAGACCATCAGATGGGCTCAACTGGGAGTCCTGTTGCCTAAAACCACTTTCTTTGTATTTCAAGCTGAATATGACTCTTATCCATTTGTTGCAGCTTGCTAAGAAACGCAAAGTTAAGCTACAGCGCTCATTTGAAAAGCATCAATTTAATTGGCTTTTCAATTCTGCAACGGTTCAAAAGCATGATGCAATTTTGGCCGAAGCTGAGCGTGCATTAGCTAACCGAGATATTCATGAAAATATTGAGGCTTGCTTAAATTCTCCTGATCTCTTGGTGCAGCAGGGCGCGAGATTAAAACTTAATTTAGAGATATCTTTTAAAGACTGCATGGCTGGTGTTAGTGAAGAGCGTGTTTTGATACAAATACCCGACGCACGATTTTCGCCAGCAGGATATTCGCTCTTCTCTAATTTGATGGAGAGCTTAAATTACATTGGCATTCCAGCGCAGGCATTGGGGTGGTATGATGATAGTCAGCAGGCTTTAGAGAGCTTTAAACCAACCGTTTTGCTATCTAGCGATAATCATGAGTACTTACGCAGAATCGATTGGGATGTGATAGCAAAGTACAAGTCAGTGCATCGTTTGCGTGTTGGCTTGAGCGCTGCATTAGAGGAGTATGAAAGCACTCCTTTATTGCCACGCTTGGCTTGGGCAAAAGCCCATCACATTGACTTTTTCTATAGCTATCGAGATGAGGATTACGTCAAGAGCCGAAAGGAATACGCGCCTTTTTTTGATGCGGGCTACCAAATTCTCTATATTCCTTTTGGTGCCAATACATTGCACTATTTTCCGGTTGCAGGATTTGAACGCGATCTGAACTATGTTTTGATGGCCTCGCGCAAACGTGAACACATTGCGTATTTAAAAAATATTGCACGTCAGTACTCTGGATTTCTTGATGGCCCCGGCTGGAAGCAGGTGAAGCATTTTCAATTTAATCGAGAGCGGGATCGCTATATTTATGCGCGCGCTAAGGTGGGTCTAAATGTACACCTACCAGAACAAATTGATTGGGCTTGTGAATTAAATGAGCGTACATATCAATTGGCAGCATGTGGCGTTCCACAATTGATTGACCACCCCATGCTCCTCAACAAGATTTTTGGAGAAAATTCCTTTTTTATTGCTGAGTCACCCACCCAGTACGATCAATTGTTTAACGAGTTGATGCGTAATCCTTCCTTGGGGGTTGAAAAAGCTCTTTATGCGCAGCGTGAGGTATTTGCTTCCCACACCACCCTTCATCGCGCTAAGTCCTTAATAGATCAGTTAAAATTATTAGAATAATTTTGCGTATCCCTATTTAGTAACGGGTTCTTAAGTATTTGAGTAATAAGGTAAAAAATGATTTTAGTAACTGGCGGGGCCGGTTTTATTGGTGGTAATTTCGTGCTTGACTGGTTAAAAGTGCCAGGTAATGAGGGTGTTATTAACCTGGATAAGCTGACCTATGCGGGTAACTTAGCCACTCTAGAATCTCTGAAAGACGATCCTCGTCACGTTTTCATACATGGAGATATTGGCGATAAAGAGTTGGTTGCCCGATTGCTTAAAGAGCATCAGCCTCGCGCTATTGTAAATTTTGCTGCAGAGAGTCATGTGGATCGATCGATTCATGGGCCTGCTGAGTTTGTCACCACCAATATAGTAGGTACTTTTAATTTACTCGAATGTGCTCGTGAATATTGGAATGGCTTGAGTGAATCTGCAAAGCAAGCTTTCCGTTTTCACCATGTCTCAACTGATGAGGTATATGGTTCACTCTCTTTAACTGATCCAGCATTTACAGAAACTAATCCCTATGAGCCTAATAGCCCATATTCAGCTTCTAAAGCCGCCTCTGATCATTTGGTGCGCGCCTGGTTCCATACCTATGGCTTCCCGGTGGTGACCACCAATTGCTCCAATAACTATGGCCCGTATCACTTCCCAGAAAAGCTGATTCCATTAGTAATTCTGAATGCACTTAACGGTAAGCCCTTGCCAATTTATGGTGATGGTCAGCAAATTCGTGATTGGCTGTATGTTGGCGATCATTGTTCAGCCATTCGTGATGTATTAGCAAAAGGTAAATTAGGTGAGACCTACAACATTGGTGGAATGAAAAGGCCAATATCGATGTAGTTAAAACCATCTGCTCTATCTTGGATGAGTTAAAGCCACGTGCTGACGGCAAGTCTTATGTAGAGCAAATTACTTACGTAAAAGACCGCCCTGGCCACGATCGTCGTTATGCTATTGATGCGAGTAAGGTTGAGCGTGAGTTGGGTTGGCGACCTGCTGAGACTTTTGATACCGGTATTCGCAAGACGGTGCAATGGTATTTAGATAACCCAGTTTGGATTGAAGGTGTAGTGAGCGGCTCTTACCGTGACTGGCTTTCTAAGCAGTACAACTAAAGATTTAATGAAGATTCTCGTATTCGGCAAGGATGGCCAATTAGGAAAAGCCTTTAGAGAGGAGTTAGAAGTACGTACATCGTCTCTACTTGCCAAGCCGCTCATTCAGTATGTTGGACGCTCTGAATGCGATCTTACCAATACAGTTGCTCTTGAGCAATTGCTCAATCAATTTCAGCCTCAGTTGATTATTAATGCTTCAGCTTACACGGCTGTTGATAAAGCAGAGGTGGAGTCTGATTTAGCTTTTGCAATTAATGCTCGAGCACCCGAGATTATGGCGCAATATGCTGCAGATCATAGCGCTACTTTTCTGCACTACTCAACAGATTATGTCTTTGATGGTGAGAAATACGGCTATTACCTAGAGGATGATCTACGGAATCCATTGGGTGTTTACGGTAAAAGTAAGGCTGCAGGTGAAGAGGGAATAGCCCGAGTTTTTGATACTGTTGGAGGCGATGGCCAATATGCGATTTTCAGAACCAGTTGGGTATATGGCGATGGTGGAAATTTTATTCGGACCATTTTGCGTTTAGCCAAAGAGCGTGAAGAGCTGAAGATTATTGATGACCAGTATGGTGTTCCAACCAGTGCTGCATGGTTGGCGCAAGTGAGTCTAAATTTAGTGGCAGATGAAGGGCTGAATATCAAAGAATTTCCTTCTGGCATTTATCATGCTGTTCCCGCTGGAGAAACTACATGGCATGGTTTAGCAACCTTGGTGGTGCAGTCAGCATTTGAAGCTGGGGTGACCATGAAAGCGGCGCGGGATGCAATCAAGCCCATTCCCTCGGTTGAATACCCTTTACCTGCTCCTAGGCCCATGAATTCAAGGATGTCGACAGATAAGCTGCGTAAGGTATTTGAGGCTCGAGGCGATATGTCAAAATTGCAGCAATTGAATCATTCATGGAGCGAGTCTGTAAAGACTTACATTTCCAATTTGGCAAAAGATGGGCTTATCTAGAAAGAGCGCTATGGCAGGGACTCAAACCAATCGTAAGGGAATTATTTTGGCGGGCGGATCTGGTACGCGCCTATATCCCGTTACTCAAGCAGTTTCCAAGCAGTTAATGCCCGTCTATGACAAGCCGATGGTCTACTATCCATTGACTACTTTGATGCTTGCAGGCATTCGAGATATTTTGTTGATTTCTACACCGCATGACACGCCACGTTTTGCAGAGTTGCTGGGAGATGGCTCTCAATGGGGCCTAAACATTGAGTATTGCGTTCAACCCTCACCAGATGGCTTGGCGCAAGCATTTACTCTTGGCAAAAACTTCGTAGGCAATAATCCCAGCGCTTTGGTGCTTGGGGATAATATTTTTTATGGCCATGAATTAGTTGATCAACTTGATAGCGCTAATGATCGCACTAGTGGTGCAACCGTATTTGCTTATCATGTGAATGATCCAGAGCGATATGGTGTGGTGGAGTTTGATAAGGATTACAAAGCACTCTCGATTGAAGAAAAGCCGCTTAAGCCAAGAAGTAGTTATGCGGTTACAGGACTATATTTTTATGACAATCAAGTCTGCGATATCGCCTCTTCAATCAAGCCGAGTGCTCGTGGCGAGCTGGAGATTACTGATGTTAATCGCGTTTACCTCGAAAAGAATGAGCTCAATGTAGAAATCATGGGCCGTGGTTTTGCATGGCTTGATACTGGAACGCATGATTCTTTGTTGGATGCAGCAGGCTTTATTGCGACACTACAAAAGCGCCAAGGCCTCATGGTGGCCTGCCCTGAAGAGATTGCTTACCGCCAGAGCTGGATTAGCGCTGAGACAGTGCAAAAAGTTGCAACTCAACTCAGCAAAAACAGTTACGGCCAATACTTGAGCAAAATATTAAATGAGCTCAATACCTCAGCCCAACCAGTTGCTTTATCTCATAAAAAAGCAGTTGGGTGAGCCCCAACCAGTTGCTTTATCTCATAAAAAAGCAGTTGGGTGAGCGCCAAGATGATTACACCTTCTAAGCTTCAGGTAACGCCTACATCCATTCATGATGTGCTTGTGATTGAGCCCAAGGTATTTGGTGATGAGCGTGGTTGGTTTACCGAGTCTTTTAATGCCCAAGACTTTGCAGCGGCTACTGGCTTGAATGTGGAATTTGTGCAAGATAACCATTCATTTTCTCGCCAATGGACTTTGCGTGGCTTGCATTATCAATTGGATCAGACTCAGGGAAAGTTAGTGCGGGTGGTTGCTGGTAGCGTTTTTGACGTTGCTGTAGACCTTCGTAAAGATTCACCAACCTATGGCAAGTGGGCTGGCGTTGAGTTAAGCGCTGAAAATCATAAGCAACTATGGATACCAGCTGGATTTGCGCATGGATTTTTAGTCCTCTCAGAAACAGCAGAATTTCTTTACAAAACGACTGATTACTATCACCCGCAAAGCGAAGCTTGTTTGGCTTGGAATGACCCAACTGTCGGTATTCAGTGGCCCTTGCCTTCAGGGATTGCGCCCAATATGAACGCCAAGGATGCAGCCGGTTTATCTTGGGATGCGGTGCCTAAGTTTTAACTCGATTTAGCTTGGTTTTCAAAAGATAAGATAATGCTCGCATGAGCACTTCCCCCAAAATCCTGCTGGTAAAACTATCCTCTCTTGGGGATGTCTTGCATAACTTGCCGATTGTTTGGGATTTGCGCGCACGCTTACCGGATGCTCAAATTGATTGGGTGGTGGAAGAAGGGTATGTCCACTTACTTGAGCCCTTACTGTCGCGTGATGGTTTCAATGGGATTAATCGCATCATTCCTTTTGGTTTACGCCGCTGGAAGAAGAACCTGTTTAAGTTGGCAACGTGGAAAGAGTTTTTTGCATTTAGAAAAACACTACAGTCCACCACTTATGACGTATTGATCGAAACCCAGGGATTGCTTAAATCCGCTATCGTATGCTCTTTGGCTAAAAAGAGCTGTGGAGCTGTCATTGCAGGCCTTGCCAATTCAACCGAGTTCTCAGGTTACGAGCCTTTGGCTAGAGCTTTCTATAACCAGTCGGTACAGGTTCCTATTCAGTGTCATGCAGTCGATCGTTCACGATGGGTCACTTGTTCAGCATTGGATTGGCCTTTGATAGAGCGCGATGATGCACCACAGTTTTATCCACCAGAATGGGTTTCTAGTATTTCAAAGAGATCCGTTGATGGGCTTCATACGCCTTATATTTTGTGCTTCCATTCGACAGCTCGAGAGGCTAAGCGTTGGTCTAATGACAATTGGATTACGCTAGGTAAAGATTTATCTGGTCGAGGATATCAAGTGGTTTTCCCTTGGGGTGGCCCTTCTGAAAAAGCGATTAGTGAATTACTCGCATCACAGATTCCAAATGCACTGGTCCCCCCAGCTTTTTCGATTGAGGATGCTTTTTCGATAATTGCTGGCGCTGCTCTAACGGTGGGAGTGGATACTGGCCTAACGCATCTGGCGGCAGTTCTCGGTAAGCCTACAGTCGAAATCTACTGCGACTCACCACGCTGGAAGACTGAGGGGTATTGGTCGAAGCGAATTTGTAATGTGGGTGATATTCAAAAACCACCAAGTGTTCAAGAAGTTCTTGAAGCTTCTCTTAAGCTGCTTCAGCCTTAGCGCAGTAAGGTGTTGATGGAGATCAGATCTTCATCTGATAGTGCTGCTGCATGTGCTTTTAATTTAATGGCATTGAGAATGGTGTTGTAGCGAGCTTGCTGAAGTTGTGAGCGCGTGGTAATTACGGTATCCAAGGCAATTAACACATCAATATTAATTAAGGTTCCCACTTGAAAGCCTAGCTTGCTAGAGTCCAGTGCAGAAGTGGAGGAGCGTTCAGCTGCTTCAAATGCTTTAACGCTGGCTAAACCACCATAAAAACCGGTAAAAGCGGCCCGCGTATTTTGCGCAGCAGTCCGGCGGTAGTTATCGTAGTTTGCTTTGGCTGCATCTAACAGGGCTGCATTTTGTCGAATCAAGGAGCTGTTATATCCACCAGAAACCAGGGGAATGCTCATTTGTAAGGCAATGGTGTTGTTATAAATATTCGTTTGCGCTGGCGTCAAACTATTGGCTGTTCCATTAGAGGTGTTATAGCCTGCAGTACCTACAAAATTGACTGAAGGGTAGTTCAGTGCTTGCGAAGCCTTAAAGGTGCTCTCTGCCAGATTTACTGACAGTTGACCTGCTAAGACATTGAAGTTTGCAGTTTCTGCTTGATGAATCCAATCCTCTAAAGTTTGCCCTTTGGGAAGTATGGGGTTCACACTTTCAGCAATCGGAATGCCATTACTGTCTTTATTTTTAGGGCGCGGGTCTTTTAAAACGCCATCGATTTTGGCTTCCTTGGTTAAAGGTTTTAGTGGTCCAACAGGGCGCCCAACCAATTGCTCAAGCACCCCGCGTTTGACAATTAAATCGGCTTGCGCCGCAATTTCTTGGGACTTTGCTAAATCAAGAGCGGCTTGAGCAGTGTTGATATCCACGACTGTTGCAAGGCCTGCATCAAATTTTGCTTGAGCAATGTCGAGTTGTTGGGTAATCAAGCTTTTTTTATTACGATATAGCTCAACATTATCTTGGCTGGTCAGTGCATCAAAGTAGGCCTGTGAAACGCGAATAATTAAATCTTGTTGGGCTGAATAAAATTGCATATCTGCAATTTTGGTATTTAAATCCCCTTGTTTAAATGCCTCGAAGGCCGCAATATTAAATACCGGCTGTGTCAGGGTGACTGTGTAGTTTTTCTGGTCATATACCCTGGGTGCAGTATTGACGCCGGGAGGGGAATTTCCGCCCGCATGTTGATAGTAGCGGGTAGCACCAGGTACTGCATTAGCTTGAGGCAGCAAGAGAGAAAGACCTTGCCAGTACAACTCTTTGCTTGCTTGGTAGTTAAAGCGAGCCGCATTTAAAACGGGATCACTAAAAGCGGCCTCTTGGTAGAGGCGAATGAGATCGGTTGCCTCCTCGGTATTCGCCACATTGCTTCCAGCAACATTCGACGGAGCCAGATTAGTGGGGATAGCTGGTTTGGGCGCCAATACCATCTGTGGCGGCATTTCTAGACCAGTCAAAGATTGTGCGCCTATGGGGCTCGGTAAGGAGGGTTTAGACCCATTTGCACTTTGCGCTAGAGAATTGGATGACAGTGCGCCAAAACCAAATACCTGGCTCAGGATCAAGCTTAGGGTGCTGATTTTGAGGGCGTTAAAACCGGGTTTTGTCATCTCATTTAGATAGATTTTCTGTGCCATGAAGTTTAAGGCTTATTTGTACAAAGTGCCTTTATTGACCCTCATTTTGCCAAATCGTCAGCAAGGCCTCATCTATCTATAAAATTAGGGTTATGGATCTTATTTTGCTAGGCAAGGCAGTATTACTAGGGGTAGTGGAGGGCTTAACGGAGTTTTTGCCGATCTCCAGTACGGGGCATCTCATCTTAGTGGGCGACTTACTCGACTTTAATGACGAGCGAGGTAAAGCATTTGAGGTGATTATTCAGTTTGGCGCTATTTTGGCGGTTTGCTGGGAGTTTCGGGAAAAGCTTTGGAAGGTGGCATCTACCATCAAGACTAGCCCCACCTCCCGTCGCTTTGTCATCAATCTGATTATTGCGTCCATCCCGGCAATGGGCTTGGCATTGATCTTTGGCAAGCATATTAAAGCCCTCTTATTTTCTCCCATCCCAGTCGCAAGTGCCTTTATCGTAGGCGGACTCATTATTTTTTGGGCAGAACGTAGACAGCAAAAAGTGAGCACTGCGAAAAGTCGTTTTCAGACGGTGGATGATCTTGCGCCCATGGATGCATTAAAGGTCGGGCTGGCACAATGCGCTGCATTGATACCGGGTACGTCACGTTCTGGAGCAACGATTATTGGGGGTATGTTATTTGGTTTACCCCGAGCCGTTGCCACCGAATTTTCTTTCTTCCTAGCGATTCCGGTCATTGGTGGCGCCACTGCCTATGAGTTACTGAAGCTCTGGAAAAATCCGGTAGCCCTTTCTGGTGATTTCACTTGGGCAATTGTGGTTGGATTTATCTCTGCATTTATCTCCGCATTTATTTGCGTGCGTTGGCTTATTCATTATGTCGCTGGGCATAACTTCATTCCATTTGCTTGGTATCGTATTGTTTTTGGAGTATTAGTCTTGCTCAGCTCATATAGTGGCTTAGTAGCTTGGTCTCAATAGGATTAATGGATACATCATGGACGCATCAATAGACGCAATAACGAATAATATTCAGCTGGCCTTAGCCCCCGTATTCTTGTTAACTGCTGTAGCTACGCTGATTAATGCGATTTCAGCGCGTTTAGCGCGTTCAGTGGATCGAATGCGGGCAATCCAGCAAAAAATTCAAGAAGGCGTTATTCAAGATCAAGCCGTTTTAAGTCACATGAAAAAAGAGGCTAATGAAGCAAAGATACGTGGGCGTCTCTGTACTGCGGCAATTTTCTTTGATGTCTTAAGTGGTGTATTCATTTCTTTAACAGTGCTTGAGCTATTTTTCTTTCAAGCAGGAGCGGTTCGCTCTTTGCAGGCGACCTATGTCATTTGGACCTTTGTACTTGGATTAATTTCTTTTATGACTTCACTCTCGATTGTCTTGGGCGAAGTGGTCTTTGCTTATCGCTCTGCTGGCTGGAATACACCCTTTCCTAAATAAAATAAGAATTTCTATCTCGTGACATTTCCAAAAACTGATCGTATTCGCTCTTTTGTTTTAAGGGCGGGTCGAACCACTGCTGGTCAACAGCGGGCGATTGATGAACTGGGCCCACAGTTTTTAGTCCAATTTCAAGATAAGGTGCTTTGCCTAAAAGACACTTTCGGAGGATCTACCAATCCTAAGATCCTAGAAATCGGCTTTGGTATGGGTGAGACTACTGCCAAAATTGCTGCTTTGCGTTCTGAGGATGATTTCTTGGCAATTGAGGTTCACCCTCCCGGAGTGGGTGCTTTACTGAAATTGATTGGTGAAAATAATCTAACGAATTTACGTTTGATTCGACACGATGCCGTTGAAGTGTTGGAAAAAATGATTGCGCCCAATTCTTTAGATGGCATTCATATTTATTTTGCAGATCCTTGGCATAAGAAGCGCCACCATAAACGTCGTTTGATTCAGGTGGAGTTCGTGAAATTATTGATCTCTCGCTTAAAGCCTGGAGCCTATTTGCATCTTGCGACCGATTGGCACAACTACGCAGAGCAAATGCTCTTAGTTTTAAACGCAGAGTCTGGTCTAGAAAATACCTCTACTGAGCAAATGCGTATTGAAACTTTTTCAGCAGCTGATGTTGCTAGTGAAGCTGAGCTTGCTAAAGAGTCCTTTAAAGAATTCAAGCCCACTCTTGAGCAGTTGCATGCCAAGCATCCTGGGTACGTCGAGAGACCTGCTTACAGACCAACCACCAAGTTCGAAACCCGCGGCATTAAGTTAGGGCATGGGGTGTGGGACTTGGTCTATAAGAAAAAATAAAGTAGCGATGATGTCAAAAATAAAGCCGCTCTTTTATGTTAAATGGGCGGCTTTATTAGTTTCTGATTTTGACTTACAGACCAAGACAAATATATTTAAGCTCTAGATATTCATCCATACCATAGGCGCTACCTTCACGTCCTAAGCCTGATTGCTTCACTCCACCAAATGGCCCCACCTCATTGGAGATGATTCCAGAGTTGACACCCACAATGCCGTACTCAAGCGCTTCAGCAGATTTCCAGATGCGACCAATATCTCGGCTGTAGAAGTAGGAAGCTAATCCAAATTGACTATTGTTCGCTAATCTTATTGCCTCCTCATCGCTTTCAAATGGAATGATTGGGGCAACTGGCCCAAATGTCTCTTCATAGGTAATGAGCATGTCATTAGTGACATTGGACAAAATGGTTGGCTCATAAAAAGTGCCACCTAAAGGAGAAGGCTTGCCACCGGCAACGAGTTTTGCACCTTTGCTGATGGCATCGGCTACATGCTTCTCGACTTTCTCCAATGCAGCCTTCTCAATCAGCGGCCCTTGTGTATTTCCAGGCTCCATGCCATTACCAACCTTAATCGCTTGAATCGCTTTTGCAAACTTTTCGACAAACTCATCCTGTACATTCTTATGCACATAGAAGCGATTTGCACAAACGCAGGTTTGACCAGAGTTGCGATATTTGGATGCCATTGCACCTGTAACCGCTGCATCAATATCAGCATCTTCAAAAACAATAAAGGGAGCATGACCGCCAAGCTCAAGACCTAATTTCTTAACTGTAGGAGCGCATTGCGCCATTAGGATTCGTCCAACTTCGGTGGAGCCTGTGAATGATAGGTGGCTTACAGTAGGTGATGCGCAGAGTGTTTTACCAATCGCAATCGATTGATTGGCATCTGCAGTAAGAATATTAATGACACCTGCTGGGACGCCAGCGCGCTGAGCAAGCTCTGCCAGTGCTAGCGCACTAAGTGGTGTGAGCTCAGCTGGCTTGATCACAATGGTGCAACCTGCTGCCATTGCTGGTGCAATCTTGCGGGTAATCATAGCGATAGGGAAATTCCATGGTGTGATGGCAACGCACACCCCAATCGGCTGCTTCATCACGATCATGCGCTTATCGCTCCAGGTAGTGCTTGGAATCGATCCGGCAACGCGTTTGGCCTCTTCAGCAAACCACTCTACAAAAGAGGCGCCGTAAACAACTTCACCCGTTGCTTCAGTGAGTGGTTTGCCTTGCTCTAGAGTCATGAGAGTAGCCAGGTCTTGTGTGTTCTCAATAATCAGATCAAACCATTTGCGCATCACATTCGCACGCTCTTTCCCAGTTTTGCTCTTCCAGCTTAGAAAGGCATGCTCTGCAGCTTCAATTGCACGCTCAGCATCGCTTGGCTCAAGATTGCTGACATCTGCAATCAGTTCTCCAGTGGCGGGATTGTGAACTGCAAAAGTGTTGCCTGAATGTGTTTTAAACCAGGCGCCATTCATGAATGCCTCTTCTTTAAATAGGCTGGGATCTTTGAGTAATTTGCGGATATCCGTTTTTTGCATGGTCGCGTCTCTTTGATGAAAAGGTATTTTTATTTTATCCCTCAGTGTAGTTTGGATTAACCCCTAGAGTTATGGACAAAATAAAACCCCTGGACCTTTTAGAGGCTCAGGGGTCGAGCGTTGGGGGTGCCTGGATCTAGCTTGCTTGCACCTCAGTGATACGCAATTGTTGGGCTAGGAGATCTAACACGCCATTGACGTATTTATGACCATCAGTACCGCCAAATGTTTTGGCTAATTCGACAGCTTCATTTATGGCCACTTTATAGGGAACGGCCAAATCCATAGCCAGCTCATAGGTGCCGATTAGAAGGGCAGCATGCTCTACAGGAGACAACTCATTGATAGGGCGATCGAGGGCTGGAGTAATAATGCCCTCGAGTTCATCGGTACGCTCTAGCACCCCAGCAAAAATCCCCTGAAACAAATCATGTTGGCAGCGGCGAAAGCCAGGATCTTCAGCCAACTGCTTAGCAATCGCTGCAGCATTCGGAAGGCTACCAGCGCGGCGCATGACCAGGCTTTGATAAATGCCTTGCAGGGCATATTCACGGGCACGACGTCGTGGTGTGAGTGAGCGCTTTGGTGCGCTTGGTGCGCTGGGAGCACCAGCTGCCGCCTGTGGGCTGGGAACATTTTTATTCATCTTGGGAATTACTCTTCTGAAGGATTGATTTCAAAATCAATATCGGGAGTAAGGGCTAAAGCGAGGTTAGCCATTTCAATAACCGCTCTTGCGCAGTCTGCGCCCTTTACTTGAACGCGTACCTGAGCTTGCTCATCCGTCTCACAGGTGAGAACACCATTAGCGATTGGTAAGCCAGACTCCAGGCAAACGCGGGTAATGCCAGCACCAGATTCATTTGACACGAGTTCAAAGTGATAAGTCTCACCGCGGATGATGGCACCCAGTGCAACCAAGCCATCAAACTCGCCTGTCTCAGCTAGCTTTTGTAGTGCGAAGGGAATTTCAAGTGCGCCTGGAACAGTAACTAATTTGATATCAGCTTGCGATACGCCCAGTTTGATCAATTCTTCAATACAAGCGGTAGTTAAGGCAATGCAATGCTCTTCATTGAAGCGCGCTTGTACGATACCTACACGAAGATCTTGCCCATTCAGGTCGGTAGCGAGTACGCCTACTGCAGATTCGTCATTGGATGTATTCATCATGTTTCCTGAAATTACTTATTTTTAGATTCAAATGGGGTGTAACCGGTTACTTCAAGCTTGTATCCGGAAAGACTAGGCACTGGACTAGGGTTGGCGAGCAAACGCATTTTGCCGACGCCT
>NZ_NCFJ01000528.1:0-1711 GCF_002281105.1 Polynucleobacter sp. 35-46-11 | reverse complement strand
ACGTTCGTCGTTTGCAGTTATTACATTCCCATTGATTTACGAGATAACGGGTCCTCGGTATGCCCTTGATGCTTTGTAATCCACGTCGAAACCATGTCGGTCCCAGATTGCATGCATTGGAACTTATATTTTAAGGCCCCTAGCCTTAAATTGCTTGCTATCTTTTGATCTCCCTACTGCGGGAAGATGATTTCCAGTAATTCTCTAGGGTGACGCACCAAGTAATCTGCGCCCCAGGCCTCTGGAGGCTCTTCACAGCCGCAATAGCCATACGCTGCTGCAATCGTTTTCATGCCTGCCGCTTTGCCTGCCACGATGTCTCTAATGTCATCTCCCACATAGATGGCATGTTTCGGGTCAATATTGGCAACTCGAGCTGCGTGCAAAATGGGCTCGGGATGGGGTTTTGAGTGTAGAGTCGTATCGCCAGAGATGGTTGATACTGCTCTTTGGCGCAAGCCCATTAGTTCTGTGAGGGGGTGAGTAAAGCGTTCGCTCTTGTTAGTCACAATGCCCCAAGGAAGGTTTGCGCTATCCAATTGATCCAGCAAATGATTAATCCCCTCAAAAAGTACGCTGTTTACTAGCAAAGCCTTCTCATAGTTTGCAAAGAATTCATCTCGCAAAGGAATGAAGTCAGGGTGATCTGGATCGATTCCAAACGCTCCACCAATCAGCCCCCGAGCTCCAGCGGAGGCGCAAGGTCGTAAGACCTCATATTGCTTTGGAGTGAGATTTCTAGCGATGAGAAGTTGATTGGCGGCCGCTACAAGGTCTGGAGCTGTGTCAGCAAGGGTACCATCTAGGTCAAAAAATACGCCCTTGTAAGGACTTGCTAACCTGCTACTCATTTGCGCACGACAATCATGTAGTTCACATCCACATCTTCGCCTAGGCTGTAGACCTGAGTAATGGGGTTGTAGCTCATGCCCTTCATACCGAGCATTTCGAGCCCTGCTTGGCGAGTAAAGGCGACCAATTCAGAAGGTTTAATGAATTTAGCGTACTCGTGGGTACCTTTCGGTAGCAGTCGGAGGATGTATTCAGCACCAATAATGGCGAATAAGTAGGATTTGGGGTTGCGGTTCAGGGTGCTAAAAAAGA
The DNA here is from genome assembly GCF_002281105.1 of Polynucleobacter sp. 35-46-11. Classification (NCBI taxonomy): domain Bacteria; kingdom Pseudomonadati; phylum Pseudomonadota; class Betaproteobacteria; order Burkholderiales; family Burkholderiaceae; genus Polynucleobacter; species Polynucleobacter sp. 35-46-11. The sequence goes on along the minus strand of NZ_NCFJ01000528.1, from coordinate 607 downwards.
GGGTGCCACCAGGCTTGCAGAGTGTTGCACAAGCTCGAACTACTGAAGCGGGGTCTGGGACATGCTCCAGCATCTCCATACAGGTCACCACGTCATATTGTTCCGGCTCTTCTTCTGCTAGCGCTTCGGCTGAGATAGAGCGGTATTTGAGGGTAGCTCCGACCTCGAGGGCATGCAATTCAGCGACCTTAAGGGCTTTTTCAGATAAATCAATGCCGCAGGTATCGGCACCAGACTGCGCAATAGACTCTGCCAGAATTCCACCACCACAACCGACATCCAGAACCTTCTTGCCCTCTAGATCAACAATGGACTTAATCCAGTTGAGGCGCAGGGGGTTGATGGCATGCAAAGGTTTGAATTCACTTTGAGGATCCCACCAGCGATGGGCTAGGGCGCTAAATTTGGCGATTTCAGATTGGTCGACGTTCATGGGGATAAAGGTGCTTCAAGCACGCTGAGATAGATGAATTACGAATATAGCGGAAATAAAAAAGCCCGGCAGAACCGGGCTTTTTTACAAGTAAAAAGAATTACTTAACTTTAGCTGTACCAACAACTTCGATGTCAGTACGGCGGTTCTTAGCGCGGCCTTCAGCAGTTGCAT
>NZ_NCFJ01000527.1:0-1713 GCF_002281105.1 Polynucleobacter sp. 35-46-11 | reverse complement strand
AAATACCCATAATTTAGTGCATTATTATATGTATTTTGTAAAAAGTCAAACCCTCTCCCGGGTGGGGAATCGCTCTGGTTTGGCTTAGCTTCTACGGTAGCGCGTTGGATCGCTTAAGTTAGCCTGCTTAAAGCCTGCCTGCCGTAGGCGGCAAGACTCACATTCGCCACAAGCTTCACCTAAGTCGTTTGCTTGATAACAAGAAACGGTTTGTGAGTAGTCGACACCTAAAGTAGTACCCAGTTGAATAATTTCTGCTTTGCTCATACTAATGATCGGTGCATGTACCCGAAAGCGATTCGCATTATTCAGTGCTTCTACGCCAGCTTTGGTGGCCAAGTTGGCCATCGTCTCAAATGAGGCGACATATTCTGGGCGACAGTCTGGGTAGCCTGAGTAGTCAACGGCATTGGCACCATAAAAAATATCTAATCCACCTAATGACTCGGCCCAGCCTAAAGCAAGGGATAGCAAAATCGTATTACGTGCTGGAACATAGGTAACGGGGATTTCTAAATCTTTGCCTGGGGTGGTGGGGATATCGATAGATGAGTCGGTCAGAGCCGAACCCCCAAAGCGCGTGAGGTCTAAATTCACGACCTCATGACGAATAACACCCATTTTCTTGGCAATATGTTTTGCTGCTGCTAGTTCGGATGAGTGGCGTTGACCATAGCCAACAGATAACACATAAGGTGCATATCCGAGATCTTTCGCTAAGGCTAGAATCGTGCTCGAATCTAGACCGCCTGAGAACAAAATCACTGCTGGAGCATCGGGTGTGCGAGGAGCGATATTCTGAAAGGCTGCAGACAGCGATGACATGGTGAAATAATTCTTTGCTTGGCTTATGGAATTACTTCGTTGCAGCGATCAGTTGTTGCGCATCTTTTGCCACTTCAGTGTCTGGATACTTGCTGATGATCTCGCTAAAGGTTTTCTTGGCAGCTGCTTTGTTACCACTTTCCAATTGCGAATTACCGAGTGTCAACATAGCCGATGGAATGCGTGGGTGATTTGGGTAGCGCTTAATCAGGCTCTGCAGTTGCGTAATCGCGCCGGCATAGTCTTTGTTAGCGTATTTGCTGTTACCACTCCAAAAGAGTGCCAGCGGTGCATAAGGGCTAGTAGAGTACTTTTTAGCAAAGACAGAGAACTCGCTATCTGCTTTTTTAAGACTGCCTGCCTGAAAGGTCTTCAATGCATCGTCGTAGGCTTTTTTCTCGCCGGGTTGGACGGTACCGCTCACACCTTCAATAGTTGCAGTGCGGGGTTCAAAATTACCTAAGCGGGTATCGAGATCTTGATAATAGGTTTTTTGACTGGCGCCAATATCTTGACCTTGTTTTTCAAGCTCCTCCACCTTTCCTCGAAGCTCAGCATTATCTGTTTTTAGTTTATCGATTTGCCCTTGTAATTCAAGCTGTGTTGTTGCTAGGGATTTGCGTAAATCCAATATGGCTTTTCGTGCATCGTCATCTGCAAAGAGTGCCCAAGCATTGTTGGATATCCCTAGGAAAACAGTGGCGGCACTTAAACAAAACGCTCGTGAGAGCGTTTGTTTAAAAGAGTGTGAAAGCATGGACATTAGTTTGTAATGTAAACAATATCAGCGCGACGATTTTCTGCCCAAGCTGCTTCGTTATCACCTTCAGCTTTTGGCTTCTCTTTACCAAAGCTCACCGCTTCCATTTGGTTCTCAGAAACACCCAT
>NZ_NCFJ01000526.1:1488-3202 GCF_002281105.1 Polynucleobacter sp. 35-46-11 | reverse complement strand
AACGTACAAGTCACCAGCTTCTTTGCTGGGGATGCCTTTTTCTTTGAGTCTCATCTTGCGACCTGTTGCTGTGCCAGCTGGAATCTTTAATTCCAGAGTGGAGCCTGCAGGGGTGGGGATATTGACAGTAGTACCTAGTGCAGCTTCCCATGGTGCTAGTGGTAAATCCAGGTAAACATCTTTTCCGTCGACACGGTAAATAGGGTTTGCATGAAAATCAATCTCAAGGTACAAGTCACCTGCTCCGCCCGTACCCATGCCTGGACCGCCTTGACCAGCTAAACGTAGATTCTGTCCGGCCTTGATGCCCTTGGGAATGCTGACATCAAGTTTGCGTTCCTGTGTGCTGACATGACCATTAGCATCTTGCGCAGGCATATGCAGCGAAATGGTACGTTTTGCGCCGTTATAGGCATCAGCAAGATCAATCAGGATTTTGGCATGATGATCTTGACCTTTAAAGTTCATGCCCTGACGGGGGTTACCACCTCGACCACCTTGAGTGTGGCGACCTCTGCCAAAAAGAGATTCAAAGAATTCGCTTTGATCACCTTCATAGCCACCACCAAATCCACCATGGCCACCACCAAAGTTGCCATCGGAATATTCAAATCCCTCATTCCAGTTCGGTGGAGGTGTGAAATCTTGGCCATTTTTCCAATTGGCGCCCATGCGATCGTATGCCGCACGCTTCTCGGTGTCTTTCAGTACGGAGTAGGCTTCGCCGACAGCTTTAAAGTGCTCTTCTGCGCCAGCTTCTTTATTCACATCTGGGTGATATTTGCGTGCTAGCTTGCGATAAGCAGCTTTAATTTCTGCTTCGGTTGCACCACGTGCTACACCGAGTGTTTCGTAGTAGTCCCTGAATTTCATAATCCTAATGAAGTCCTGATTGAATCAATAAGCTTCATTCTACAATCCCTCGGCTAAATTTTCGCTCTCTTTTTGAGTGTAGAAAAAGCGGGCATAAAGCCCGCTTAGAATCAACCTGCTCCAGGATCTGGGCTTAGCTCATGACCCCGACTTGCCATGGTACGAATTCATAATCTCCAAGGCCTAGCAATTCACTTTTAGAGGCTTCACCAGAGGCCGTTCTGAGAAAGAGCTCAAAAATCCGCTGCCCCATCTCCTGAACTGAAACCGTACCATCTAAGATCTCGCCGCAATTAATGTCCATGTCTTCGGTAAGTCGCTCATACATCGGAGTATTGGTTGCAAGTTTGATGCAAGGTGCTGGCTTTGATCCAAACATGGAGCCACGTCCCGTAGTAAATGCAATCAAGTTTGCACCGCCAGCAATTTGACCCGTTGCTGACACTGGATCAAAACCAGGTGTATCCATAAACACAAAACCCTTAGCCGTTACTGGCTCTGCATACCGATACACTTCCATTAACGGTCCCGTTCCACCTTTCATGGATGAACCAAGTGATTTTTCAAAGATATTGGCTAGGCCACCGATTTGATTCCCGGGGCTGACTTGTCCATTGATCTGAACATCGCGACCGACAGAATATTCATCCTTCCACCAGCGAATACGTTGAATTAATTTCTCACCAATAGCCTTGCTTGCTGCTCGGCGGGTCAGCGTGTGTTCAACACCATAAATCTCCGGCGTTTCAGAGAGAATGCCGGTGCCACCATGACGCGACAAAATATCAATCGCAGCGCCCAAGGCTGGGTTAGCAGTAATCGAAGAGAAACCATCCGAGCC
>NZ_NCFJ01000526.1:0-1443 GCF_002281105.1 Polynucleobacter sp. 35-46-11 | reverse complement strand
TGCAGAGACAGTTTGCCTTTTCACTTTATTGACTTCCGGGAGAAGTGCTTTTACAGCCTCAATTCCTGCTTCAATCGTTTTGCGTGTTCCACCAGTTTCTTGCATGATGAAAGTATGCAAAGTGGAATTTTCTTGCAGGGCTTCTTGCTCCATCAACCCTTTGAGTTGATTACGTTCACAACCCAGGCCAATGATCAGGGCGGCAGCGAGGTTAGGATGCTGCGCATATCCAGCCATGGTTCGGCGAAGCAGTTGCATAGGCTCGCCACTCATTTCCATTCCACAACCAATACCATGACTAAATGCAACCACCCCGTCGATATTGGGAAAATCTTTTAAGCGTTCGGGGGTAAACCACGCTGCAATTTTGTTCACGACGGTTGCAGAGCAATTCACAGTAGATAGAATGCCAATGAAATTGCGTGTACCTACTTTGCCATTGGCGCGCACGTAACCTTGAAAAGTCGCACGTTCAGTTTCTGGTAAGAGGGTAGTGGGTTTGTATTCGCTAGCATAGGCATAGTCGCGATCGAATTCACGAAACTCCGTGTTATGACTATGAACCATCGTGCCAGGCTCAATATCGGTATTGGCGAATCCTACGGTCACGTTGTATTTCAGAATAGCTTCGCCCTTGAGAATTTTCTTTGCTGCAATTTTGTAACCTGCTGGCACTTGACTGCGGCTCGTGAAATTCTCACTTGGGACTGCTTCACCAATTGCCACATCTACCCGGGCTACCACAATGTTGTCATTGGGATGGAGTCGAATAATAGGGCCTATTAGGCGCTTCTCTGAGATTTCAATCATGGAATTTCTTTGCTTATTTCAGGTTGTCGTTTAGATGCTGATCGTAAGACTCAAACGCCAAATTTCTAATGACTCAGGTCAAAGATAATGACTTCGGCATTTTTGCCATCACTGACGATTAGGCTACTTTCGTTTTCTATCAAGAGCGCGTCACCGGTAGACAGGGATATACCGTTGACCTGTAAAGAGCCTTTTACAAGGTGAGCATAGGCTTTACGTGCTGGATCGATCTCTAATTTCTGGGATTGGGATCCATCAAATAAGCCTACATATATTCGGGCATCGGAATGAATTTTGACCGCGTTACCTGCGCCATCGGGGGATGCTATTAAGCAAAGCTTGCCTTGCTTGTCCGAGATAGGGATAGATTTTTGCTCGTAACTTGGCTGAATTTCCATGATATTTGGTTGAATCCAAATTTGCAGGAAGTGAGTGGTCTGATCTTTAGCGTGATTGAATTCACTATGAGTGACCCCAGTTCCAGCGCTCATTCGTTGAACATCGCCAGGTGGGATGCCTTTCACGTTTCCCATGCTGTCTTCGTGGGCCAATTCACCAGATAAAACATAGCTGATGATTTCCATATTGCGGTGGCTATGCTTACCAAAACCCATACCTGCCGCTACTCGATCC
>NZ_NCFJ01000525.1:0-1718 GCF_002281105.1 Polynucleobacter sp. 35-46-11 | reverse complement strand
CGCGTACACCATTATCGAGGGCACCGATGGTCCCCAAATTATCAATACCAATGGCGCCGCCGCTGATTGTGCCAAAGTTGGTAAGGGTTAGGATTGTGCCGCTATTATGAATACCAGTTTGACCGGTAATCAGGCCGTTATTCGTCAGGACACCGATGCTTCCAGCGCTATTACTTGTTGTGTTATAAATCACGGCGTCAGTAGTTTATATTGTACCGTCATTTGTCAACACGCCGATGGTACCGGCATTATATAACCCACCACGTATCAACGCATTACTGGCCACACCGTTGGTCAGCGTGCCATTGGTCAACACGCCAATATCGGCACGTCCATAATTAAAAATACCGCCGGGCCCTGAAATGGTACCGGTATTGCTCAGCACGCCAATCGTGCTGTTGCCGGTATTGGTAATTGCGGAGTTCGACCGGCTTGAGATAAGGCCGTTATTCGTTAAAACTCCGATATAAGCTGCCACAGCGGAATTTGATGTTACATAATTGTAAATACCACGCGCCCCACCAGCAATCGTGCCGTTATTGGTAAGCCGACCAATGCTGCCGCTGTTATTAATCGCAGATGAGCGAGCGCCCGAGGTCGCAATCACACCGGTGTTGGCGTTGGTAAGCTGGTTAATGACGCCGAAATTTAAAATACCGTATTGGATGCCGCTGATGCTGCCGGAATTGGTCAGCGTCTGAATGGTACCGCCGAACTCATTGACAACGCCGGTTAAACCCGAGATGGTGCCGGTGTTGCTGAACGCGTTAAGCGTGTCAGCATTATAAATACCGGTATGCTTGTTGCTAACCGTACCGCCGTTTGTAATGCTGTTGGTAAGTGTCGCGTTTGCAATCCCAAAGGGTGTACCGGAAAGCACGACGTTGGTAAGCACTGTAATATCGGCACCGGTAGAATATACCGTACTGGCGCTACTTGTTCCAATGGTCTGCGCCTGCGCGGCGGGCGTACCGCCCAGCACAACGCCACAAGCCAGTACTGAAACGCCGCATAACAGCGCCTTCTGCATGGATGCGGTTACATTGAGTGCCGCGTTGAAATTTGCACGTTCGTGACCAGCCGTTGAAATATGCAGCATGTTAGCCCCTTGATCATGAATGACGTGATCATGGGTCTTCAAGCATCCAACTTTGGCAGCTTCGTTCCACAGAACCAGACGCACGTCGCCACCGCGACCACGCCCTTACACCTCACCACATAAAGCGAAGTTAAACTTTGGCAACCCGCAAATAGTCGCTCAGATGAAATATAAATGGGCGTGACAGAAATGTTGTTGATAATACCGAAGTCATTATAATTGCTAACTTGTGTCGAAGCACATACTTATAATGTATCCAACCGCCACCGATACCGATTTGCGCCACGCTTTGGCCAATGATGATGCGCCCGGTATTCCCGTTACAGGGCAAGGGCCGGCCGCGCGCGGTTTTAGCCTATTTGCTTGCCGAATTTGATGCAAAACTGAATATCCTGTATCTGTCAGCCGCGCTTCCGGCGTGGGTAATGTAACTCACCCTAGGCATTCGGGAGCGTTCGTGCATCTCAAACCAAGGTATGCAGCAAATGAAGCCATTAAAGATTATCTCAGGCATATTGGCCTTAGGGTTTTGGGGCTCATCATTTTATGCCTGGACTTATTTCAACGCGCACGAACCGCACGCACCGGATAATATAAGTGGCCGGGTGCTGCCATTGAG
>NZ_NCFJ01000524.1:0-1722 GCF_002281105.1 Polynucleobacter sp. 35-46-11 | reverse complement strand
ATGCAGGTCACTCAGTCTGAGTGGGCTACCGAGCTCAGTCAGTTCTTTTGCTAGTAACTCCGCTAAATCTCCGCGGTAATAATCTTCAGTGCCTTTGCGAGCAATTTGGCGTAAGGTCTTAGCGAGGCGATCTTGTTTGAAGATGCTACCAACGGCGGGTGCTTGGCCGTTTACCAAAAAGGTATTTGCAAAACCTGGAATATCAATAAGCTCCGCACGCTTTTTGGCAGTTAAGCTCGATTGACTATAGGTAACTGGCACGCCAGCTTCTGCGTAGTAAATGGCATCGGCTAAGAGGCGGGAGAGTGGTAATTTACCGCGCAAGCCAGTTTTAGAGAGTTGTTGAGCGGCACCCCATCCAGAAATGGTTCCAGCAACAGTATTGGCTGCAACAGCGCCTCTAAACGGAATCGCTTTAGTAATACCGCGCTCTGCGTACCAGTTTTTAGTGGCTAATCCTGCTGCAGCTCCACAGGCATCAATACCGCCCATTGTCTTTCCGGGTGAATGCACTACCCAGAATGAGTCTCCACCTATGGAATTCATATGGGGATAAACCACTGCAATCGTTGCTGCTGCAGCAATCATTGCTTCTAAAGCGTTACCACCCTCCTTAAGAACCCCTAAGGCTGACTCAGATGCCAGTGAGTGTGGTGCTACCGCCATTCCACGAATACCCCATTTTTGTTGCATGAATTCATTCCCTTGTTCTTGTGATGGTACGTAAATCTGTCTCATTCAATCATTTTGTTAAAAATTGAATCTACTAGTCTAGTGATCATGCAAGAAAAACGTGCATAAGCACTAATGTAGTGCTTCTGTGCCCTAAAGCAATACTTTTCATTACTACTTTTCTTCTATGAGTCGATACATTGGACTCGAGAAGATGAATCAAAGAATTGTCTCTGAGCATCTTCCATGATCAATGCTTAACAGGAGAAGACAAATGGAATCAAATCGCCGCAAGTTTCTCAGTACCAGTATTGGTGCTGGTGTAGCAGGTGTTGCTTTAGGTGCCCCTGCAATTGTAAAAGCGCAATCTCAGCAAACTTTTAACTGGAAGATGACCAGCGCTTACCCAAAGGGTGCGCCGTTTTATATGGAAGGTCCAGGTAGTGCAACTGATTTGGCCAAACGTATCGGTGAGATGTCTAATGGTCGTTTAAAGATTCAAGTATTTGGAGCGGGCGAGTTGATCCCGGCATTCGAGGGCTTTGATGCGGTACGTTCTGGCACAGTGGAGATGAACCATGCCAATAGTTATTTTTGGACTGGTAAAACTTTTGCAGCTCAGTACTTTACTGCAGTGCCATTTGGCCTGAACTTCCAGGGTATGAATGGCTGGCTCTATGACGGTGGTGGTATCGATCTTTGGAATGAAACCTATGCCCCTTTTGGCATGATTGCGATGCCATGCGGTAATACGGGCGTGCAAATGACTGGCTGGTTCAAAAAGAAAATTAATAGCGTAGCCGACCTCAAAGGTCTAAAAATGCGTATCCCAGGACTTGCTGGCAAGGTCTACGCTAAGTTAGGTGTTGATGTGAAGGTGCTACCGGGCGGTGAGATTTTCCCTGCACTAGAGCGTGGCGTGATTGATGCAGCTGAGTTTGTTGGACCATATCAAGACCGCCGTCTTGGTTTGCAAAAAGCAGCTAAGTTCTACTACACCACTGGCTGGCATGAGCCTGCAACCACTTCTGAGCTTTTGATTAATAAAGC
>NZ_NCFJ01000069.1:0-10015 GCF_002281105.1 Polynucleobacter sp. 35-46-11 | reverse complement strand
TTTTTTAAGATTTGCTTAATACAAATACAAATGAAATTTTTATCAGTGCCAATGAGATATCTTCAAGAAGTTTTCAAATTATCCGTTGGGTGTATTTTTTCTGCTGGAGCAGTTGGGGCTTATGCGGCCTGCCTGGGTGATCAGGCTGCAACCAAATCTCTTAAGGTTTATATCGTCCCTCAGCTTGCGGCCACGCAAATATATACACGTTGGTCCCCTGTTCTTAAACAGGTCGGAAGAGAGGCTAAGCAATGCTTTGAATTAATTGTTCCGACCAGCATTCCTCAATTTGAAGATGATTTGAATGCAGGTAAGCCAGATTTTGCTTTCATGAATCCCTATCATGCAACGATGAAGTGGCGAAACAATCAATACATTCCTTTAGTTGCCAGTGGCGATCCGTTTTTTGGCATTCTTACGGTGCAAAAAGACAGTAAGCTCAATAATATAAAAGAGCTTGGCGGTAGTCGTATTGCTTTTCCAGCCCCTAATGCTTTTGCTGCCTCTTTGCTCATACGCGCAACCTTGGCAAAAAATGGGGTGTCATTTGAACCGGTGTATGTAAAGACGCATAGCAATGTTTACCGATCTGTTATTCGTGGAGATGTGTCAGCAGGTGGGGGGATTCAGGCTACATTGATGGCTGAGTCACCTGAACTAAAGGCTGAATTACGTACCTTGATGGAGACGAAGCGCTATACATCCCACCCTTTTTCGGCAAATGCTCGAGTATCGGAACAGGTTCGCAAGAGCGTGCAAAGTGCTTTGCTAGGAATGGATCAGACGATCGAAGGTAGTGAATTGCTAAAAGGGGCTCAACTTGCAAAAATAATGGCAGTGAGTTACAAGACAAACTATCAACCTTTAGAGGGGTTGCGTTTAGAAAAATTTGTGGTGAGAAGTGCGGACTAAGCCGGGATCCACTTCTGCACACTCTGTCTTTAGCAAATTTATTGCTTGGTTTTCTCTGCTTGGGGTTATGCTGATTTCTGCAATTAGCATCTGGACTTACTACAACACCAATCAACTCATTCAAATTACTCAAGAGCGCAGGGAGATTGCACTTGGTAAAGGTTTAGAGCTTGCCGTTAGTGATTTAATTGTGACGCGTGACTATAGTCATCTTGAGAATGACTTGCGAGAAATCATGGGCAACGAAAATATTGGTTCAGTGACGGTAACTGATTTGAATGGTGCTGTGCTTGCCTACTTGGAGCGCAAGAAGGATGCAGACCCAGTCATCTCTAACTTTTCCATATCCAAAATTGATCTACCAAAGGACTTTACCGGTAAATTCCTGATTGAGAAAACCGATAATTTATCGCGCCTTTGGTACAAGATTGATCCCGGTATCCCGCTTGGGTGGATTCGGATGGAAACATTTGTAAGTATTGATGATGCTCTTCTTAGTAATTTGCGGATGAACATCCTACTATCTTTGCTGATTTTGTTCCTCGGTCTTTTCGGCGTTGCCATCATGCTTTTTTACCGAGCAAAACAAAAGACGCAGGAAGAAGAGCTGCGCCTCATTAATAGCAATGAAGTCCTTCATGATGCTGCCCATTTTGATTTCTTGACTAAGTTGCCAAACCGACTTTCTCTTAATGGTTTAGTCCAGACTGCAATGGCGGTAGCGAGAAAAGATTCCGATTTATTGGCCATTTGTTTTTTAGACTTAGATGGCTTCAAAGCTATCAATGATCGAATGGGGCATTTATCTGGTGATAACCTTCTCATTGCTGTTGCAGGCCGGATGAAGAAGGCGGTTCGTGATAGCGACTCAGTAGTTCGCCTCGGTGGAGATGAATTTGTCCTTCTCCTGGGTGGGATCAAAAATAAAGAGCAGTTGAATATTTTGCTAAAACGTATCCTGGAGTTGCTCTCATCTCCATTCATGATAGATGGTCAGAACGTATCTATTAGCGCCAGTATTGGGGCCACTATATATCCCGATAATAACGAACCCATCATCAATTTATTGGCGCATGCCGATGCTGCCATGTATGAGGCTAAGCTACAGGGAAAGAATGCTTGGTCTCTTTATCAAAAGTGTTGACATTACTGCCGCACCACAGCAAGTCACTTTTAGAAATATATTCGCTCTATAGCTAATAATCGGTTAACCTTGTTGAAATGAAGGCCCATTTCAAAAGAGTTTTGTAAGTCATGGAATTAACCAATCAAGTCATCTATCTGGGATTTGGACTGATTTTTTTTGGTTTGTGTTTTAGCCCTCTCCATGATTTGCAACATCAATTCAGCCTCCAAAGCTCAGTGCACTATTGGGCATTCTCTTTGGTAGCGATGACTTTATCCTGCTTTTTTTTCTTCCTGTTTCCTCTGGTAGGCGGGCTTACACTTACCTTTGGTAATTTGATGCAGGTTGCTGCAGGGGGTGGCCTCGGATTACTTTTTAAATCTCTTAATTCACGGATCAAAAAAAGCTTGTTAATTAGCTTTTGTGTTTCAATTTTGCTATTGGGCGTGGTGGCTGAATTCATACGTGCAAATAGCGCATATGATGTTCGAGTAGAATTGTTAAGTAGCACTTTAATCGCGCTATCACTTTGGCAGCTATATGAACTGGCTATTCAGTATCTAAGATCTAAATCTATTTATATATGGTTTTTAATTCTTGCGATTGCTGCGCAGATAGTTATTTGGTCTTATCGGATTTGGGTAGTTGATCAGTATTCCAGTTTTGATAGTCACAATAGTATTTATGATGAACACATACCAGAGTTTGTTGCTAGATTACTGGTGATTATCCTATACGCATTGATTTTTATCGCCATCGGAAATTATCACTATGATTGGCTAATTACTCGAGAACGAGAACGTAGGCAGGATAAGGAAGAGCAAATGCTAACTGCCCTTAAGAGTCTTGCTTCCGCCAGGGATATCAATACTGGAAATCATATTGTGCGAACTCAGAAATATGTGAAAGTCTTAGCTGAGCGCCTGAAAGAAATGGGCTATCGTTCCGATCTATTGGATGAGAAGGCGATTAATGCGATGTATCGCGCTGCGCCTCTGCATGACATTGGTAAGGTAGGTATTCCGGACAATATTTTGCTTAAAGCTGGCCCTCTCACTAGTGAGGAATGGGCGGTCATGCGGACTCATACTTTTATTGGAGAGTCGGTACTAAAAGCATCGGCAGAAAGCTTAAGGGTGAGAGATCGGGTGATTGAGAGCGCAATTCAAATTGCTGGAGGTCACCACGAAAAATGGGACGGCACAGGTTATCCTAGGGGGCTCAGTAGTGAAGATATTCCTTTAGATGCCAGAATTATGGCCTTAGCGGATGCGTACGATGCGCTGGTCACCAGTAGACCTTACAAAACTGGCTGGACTCATGAAGAGGCAGTTGAAGAGATTATTGGTAAAAAGATGACTCATTTTGACCCCACCATCGTGGAAGCATTTGTAATTGAAAAAGACGCCTTTAATGAAATAGCAAGGCGATACCAGGATTAATTAATTGGCGGGGCGCATACAATTAGCAGTGTTCTAGAGTGCTGAATCATTCGCTAATACGATGATGTTTTAATACTTTGTTGAGGTATATTTGTGGTATCTAATTCAGAAGGCATATCGCCATCGCGAGTGTATTTGCCTGCCGGTCAAGACCATCAAAACTTACTTGAATTTTTCAACCATCAGTTTCCGCACATCGATGCAACAGAGTGGGCGGCCCGTTTTAGCGATGGGCTGATCGCGAGTCTTGATGGGGGACCTGTCAAAGCAAGTGATCCTTATCGAACTGGCATTCACCTCATTTATTTTAGGCGTTTAGCGCGCGAGCCCATTATTCCATTTGAAGAGCACATTATTTTTCGGGATGAGCATATCTTGGTGGCAGATAAGCCCCATTTTTTGCCTGTCATACCAAGCGGTCTCTATTTGCATCAAACTCTACTCAATAGATTGAAAAAGAAAACGGGATTGCAGAAATTAAGCCCCATTCATCGAATTGATCGAGATACTGCTGGCTTGGTTATCTTTTCGGTTCAGCCCGATGAACGAGCCCAATACCAAAATCTCTTCAGAGATAAGTTAATCAAAAAAGTATATGAGGCGATCGCGCCCTATTCGGAGGATCTGCAGGCAAGACTTCCTTTAACCTACCGTAGTCGGATAGAAGAGTCTGAACACTTTCTTCAGATGGAGGAGGTGGAGGGAGATGCCAATACGGATACTCTGATAGAGCTGATTGAGGTGATGAAGCCCTGGGCTAGATATCGCTTAATGCCGGGTAGTGGCAAGAAACACCAATTACGCTGCCACCTTAATAGCTTGGGGATTCCGATAAAGCATGATCAGATCTACCCAATGCTGATGCCTTACCAAGAGTATGATTTGGATTTTTCAAAACCGTTACAGCTCTTGGCTAAAGAGATCCACTTTATAGATCCAATAACAATGCAAGAGAGATCATTTCAAAGTCAAAGAGAAATAAACTAACGCCTATATGATTTCTGCTGCCAAGAAACGTCTAGCTGTTGCCCCGATGATGGAGTGGACAGATCGCCACTGCCGTTCTTTTCATCGCGCGCTCACTAAAGATGCAGTGCTTTATACCGAGATGGTGACAGCGGGCGCTTTGATTCATGGGGATGTTCCGCGGCACTTGGATTACTCAGGGGATCAACATCCAGTCGTTTTACAGTTGGGTGGATCTGAACCTTCTTATTTAGCTAAAGCAGCAGAGCTGGCTCAGCAGTGGGCTTATGACGAGGTTGACCTCAATTGCGGCTGCCCTTCAGAGAGAGTCCAGCGTGGCGCATTTGGCGCATGCTTAATGGCTGAGCCGCAATTGGTGGCTGATTGTGTCATGGCCATGAAAGCCGTGGTCGATATTCCGATTTCTGTAAAGCATCGTCTTGGCTTAGATTCGATGGATGCCGCCAGCTCCGAGGCCGATTATCAATTCGCACTGAACTTTATTCTTGCGGTAGCGGATGCTGGTGCGAGTCAAGTCACTATTCACGCACGTAATGCAGTACTCAAGGGCTTGTCTCCCAAAGAGAATCGCAGCAAACCGCCATTGTGCTATGAAGTTGCCGCCAAGCTTCGTTTAGATGCGCAGAAACAATTCCCCAATTTAAAAGTCTTACTAAATGGTGGTTTAGAAACTAATGAGCAAATCGCTAGCCATTGGGATGACTTTGATGGCTTTATGGTTGGGAGGGCGGCTTACCATTTCCCTGCGATGTTATTGGGTTGGGATGATTTAATTAGCTCCGATGGTGAGGTTGCAGGCTATCTATTTAGCGAGACAGAGTGGCATCGAATCCAAATCTCATTGGTCAAGCAAGTTCAGGCTTGGTTTGATGAGTGCCAGGCAAAGAAGAAACCCTTTTATATTGGTGCATTCACAAGACATATTTTAGGCTTAGCCCATGGAAGGGCTGGTTCCCGTTACTGGCGCCAGCGCCTCTCTGATCATCATGCTTTGGCGAAAGTACAAAGCAAGGCAGAAATTGCCGACTTTTTCCTTAATGCCAGTCTGACCCTAGGTGATTGGGCTGCTTTCGATTTTGAGTCGGCTTAATAAGCTATTCAAGCTATTTTTGACAGGTTTTCAGCTCAAAAGCTATAATCTCAGATCTTCAGTGGCGGACGTAGCTCAGTTGGTAGAGTCCCAGATTGTGATTCTGGTTGTCGCGGGTTCGAGCCCCGTCGTTCGCCCCATATTCTATATGGGTTTGCCGTTAGTCACTGGGTTTTTATACATATAAAATTCCCATAAAAATTCCCAAATTGGGAATTGCATTTCTAAATTGCCCTGCGTTTTACCTCTTTTGTACGATCATAAATGCGTGCCGTAGTTTGCGGATTGGCATGAATATCGGGCAATCTGCCGTCATTCGATTGTTTAAATTGAGTGACATAGTAGGCGCGTAGATCATGAAAGGTAAACCCACCATCGATCACTTTCAGATCCTTGGCTTGGTTTACCAGCTTGCCCCACATACATTTAAAGCCTGCTGCCGTATAGTGCGATCCACGCTGAGTAGGGAATACATACAGCCCATCCTTACGGATAGTCTTTAATCGGTTAATCAGATCTTGCAAGGCATCACTAATCTTAATGACATCAATGACTTCCCCGCGTTTTCTGCCGCGCTGCTTGGCTCTCTTAATACGGATAACGCCTTGCTTCTCATCAATCTGCGTCCAGGCTAAATCTAGGCACTCGATCTTTCGGCTGCCTGCATACGCACAAAACTCTGCCACCATCGAAATCACTTTTCTCTGTGGCATTTTTTCTTGGCTGCATAGCCAATCAATAAATGCTGATGTGATTAGTGCTGGTGGAGTGTCTAGCAATGATGATCTTAATTACACTTTGGATGATGGAACTACCACTTCAAATGGAGTTGTTACATTTACAAATGTGGGTACTGGCAGCACTATGTCAGGTACAAGTAATTCTGAAATTATTTTGAATGCACTGACAAGTGGTAAAACCCTATCAGGTGCTGGCGGTGATGATATTTTGATTGGTAATATTGGGGCTGATACCCTCACTGGTGGAGCTGGAGCGGATATCTTATTTGGCGGTGGCGGGGTTGATACCTTTAGTTTTGCTACTGGTGATTCTGCGTATACGATATCTGGCAGTGGCGATGCAGGATCTATTTCGGGATTTGATATTATCAAAGACTACCAAACTGGATCTACTCAAGATATTTTAAGTTTACCAGGCACTGCTCGCTTGGCGAGTACGACTAACTCCAAAAATGGATCTGACTCAACCCTAACTATTTCAGGAAATCCAATTAGCTCTCATAGGATTGATAGCGGTAGGATGATTACATTTGATGATGCATCTAGTTTTAGTAGTGCTATACCGCTTACTTCTAACTCACACGTCGCTGCAGTTGTGGAATACCTCGGTTTGCAAGACTTTGGTAGTGCGGGCACCACAGTTGCTTTTACTGCGACTATTAATGGCATTACAAATACCTATATTTATACTCAGACTTCAAACAGTGCGGGAAGTGGTAATTTAATTGAGTTAAGTAACGTGGAGTTATCTGCGATTAGCACCAGCTCAAGCAATACTACCGATCGGGCACGTATCACCCCAATTGCATTCGATCTGAATAACGATGGAGTTGAGTATCTTCATAAAGATGCTGGTGTTCAGTATGACTATGACGGCAATGGAGAAAAGATCTCTACGGCTTGGGTTGCCTCTGAAGACGGCCTCCTAGCCAATCAAAGAGCTGATGGCAGTGTTAACGTTGTCTTTTCAACTCAAGCAGGTGAGACCGACTTGCAGGGCCTTGCTAAAGTCTATGACATCAATCACGATAATGTCTTTGATGCTAAGGATGCTGGCTTTAATGACTTTGGTGTTTGGCAAGATGCTGATAGCGATGGCATTGTGGATGTTGGAGAGTTCCTAACCCTTGCTGATCGCGGAATTGTTAGTTTATCTTTAACTTCTGATGGGGTTATGCATACGGCAGTTGACGGCGATGTCTTAATCTATGGACAAACTACTTACACCATGACCGATGGCAGTACTGGTATTGCCGAGGACGTAGCTTTTGCAGTCGAATCTGTTATGACCGATGGCAATGGTGTCCAGGATATTTACCAAATTGCCTCTATTGCCGATGGTGCACTCGCGATTGATGGCTTTAATATCAATGATGGCGACCATGTTGATTTATCCGCCATCCTCAATCCTGCTGACAGTGTTCGTTCAGTCATCTCAATTGATCAGGATGGGGTAACCGATTCTCACTCAACTATTACAGTCAATATTGGTGGTGTAGATTATGAAGTTGCCACTCTCTACGGTAAAGAAATCGGTGTACCTGATGCGCTCGGTGTTCATGCAGGCGGATCCGCATTAAGTGATGCCTTGCATGGAGCTAGCTGGACCGATGTAGTAGATATTTCAAGCGATCATGGAGGCCCTGCATCGATTTCTGCAGAAGGTGGAAGTCTCACGAATAGCTATAGCAATGAAGCTGGGGATTGGACTGTACAGATTAAATCTGGCACAGCGACTATTGATGCGGAGAATAAGGAGATTAATTTCACAAGCGATCATGCTCATAATGAAGCCATTATTACGACTGCTGATGGTACTTCCCACGAAATTTCCAATGTTGATAAGATTCTGTGGCATTGATTTATTATGGTAAAAAGCGTGGGTAAGAAGTTGAAGCTTGGAGGGACTAGTGAGAAAGCTGGCCCCCTCAAGAAAACGGCAGCCGCAAAGAAGGCTAAGAGTAATGTGTCACCTAAAAAGGCGTCCAGAACACCAATGTCTATCAGTATTAATAGCTCTCACACTCCATCTGAACTGCAGGCAAAGCTGATTAATGCTGAAAAGCTGCACCTCAAAGGCCAGCTAAAAGAAGCGTGGGCTTTATACCAGGAGATCTTGCGACAAGATCCCGATCACTATGCAGCTATTCATGGGATGGGCCTCATCGCCTCACAAATGAAGACCTTTCCCATGGCCATTAAGTTGTTTGAAAATGCCATTGCAGTGGATGGGAGCAATCCAAGAGCCTACAGCAATCTAGCTAATGCACAAGCGGCCGTGGGTGATAGTGAGCAGGCCCTTAAAAACTATGACAAGGCTTTATCCATTGACTCTGGATATGTAGATGCTATTAAAAATAGAGGTCTTGTTCGGGCAGAGCTAAAGCAATTTAAGAAAGCCTTGGCAGACTTTGCTAGAGTGCTTGAGCTTTCACCAGGATATTGGCGCGCTCATATCTATACGGCTAATGTTCTCATCTCGATGGGAAAGCTGGATAAAGCATTACATGCTTATGAGCTCGGATTATCTGCAAATCCTAATAGCGCAGCCCTATGTAATAACTTGGGGGCGATCTTATGCTCGATGGGTCGATTTAAGGTTGCTTTACCTAAGCTGGATAGGGCCATCAAAATCAATCCTCAATACGCTGAGGCCTTTAATAACAGGGCTGTAGTGCTGATTGGCTTAAAGCGCAATAAGGAAGCTTTGGTCAACTACGATCAAGCTCTGACTCTAAAGCCTGGCTATCAAGATGCAATTATGGGTAAATCCAAACTTCAGTCCAGCATGAGTTTGTAAGGCCCTATTAGTCGGTTGAGCGACGTTTAGGGTGATTATCCGCATCTTCTGTTTTTTGAAATTTTCCACAAAAGACATAAAGTTCCATACGATTACGCACGCCTAGCTTGTCGTAAATAGAAGCCAAATGGTTGCGCAAGGTATGTTCACTAATGTGAAGACTGTCAGCAACTTGCTTTAAGGTTTTCTCTGAATGTAACTGTATGGCGCGAGTGACTTTATCCTCCTTAGGAGTCAGTGAAGCCAATTTCATCTGTTCGCTAGTGAGCTCTTTAGGTAAGTTAGCTTGAGAGATTTGTAGCAGAATTCGAGAGGTAGCATTTCGATTGAGCCATAACTCACCCTCATGAATTTTTTCTATTGCCTTCAGAAGATTGCTTGTTGGCTCAGTTTTGCTAATCACTCCACGAGCGCCATTCACAAACGCTTGGTCATGAATTTCAGAATTTTTGATACCGGTATATACAATGATCTGGCTTTACAGGTTTTCAGTAGAGCGGAGATAAGCTCAATGCCACTTTCTTCATGGAGGTCGGGCTCGATGATGATTAAATCAGGATTATATTTAGCGGCTAATTTCAGGGCATCAGCACCATTTGATGAGGTCCCGCAAATTTCAATTTCACGATTGGACGCTAGAAGGTGGGTCACACCTAAGCGCGTAATTTCATGCGGATCTACAAGTTGAATTTTTATTTGCTTTCTTTTGACGGAAGAATTCATGGGCTATTTAAAGGTGAAATTATGAAGGGTTAGCGAGATAGGTGATGTGAGCTAAGCGGTGTAAGGGAGAAAATCCTGATGCTGGCAATGCTTTTAATTTTGATCCCTATCATTTTCATTTTATTGCTTGGTTAACCATCATTTGGCCGATTGTATGCCTGTCCTTGCGTGGGCGCTCTGCAGATGTTGGATGAT
>NZ_NCFJ01000523.1:0-1724 GCF_002281105.1 Polynucleobacter sp. 35-46-11 | reverse complement strand
TGCCATGCAAGCGCTCTCCCAGCTGAGCTATACCCCCGTAATCTCGCTAAAAATCTACAAGACACTCAAAACAATCCAAGATTTTATCCTATTTTTGTAGGAGGGAGCAAATTCTGCTCTAGACGACCTTGGAAAGCCTTTGTACGACCTCATCCTTGCCCAAAACAACCATGACAGAATCAATCGCCGGGGTCTGCGTTGTCGCAAATAAAGCATAGCGGACAGGCATTGCTAAGGCTGGCATTTTGATCTCATGTTTAGCTAAAACTTCTTTAAAAGCCAGTCCATAAGCCGCTTTTGTGTGCTCCGCTGATTTAACTGCTTCGATCAAATCTTTTATCGCGGGGATAATTTCAGCAGGGATATTTGCGGCAATTTGTTCTGCACTATGAGCTGGTGCAGGCAGGTAAAAAAGCTTAGCGCCTTCTGCGATTTCCATGAGCGTATTCGCGCGATCTTTAAGAAGCCCCACTACCTGCACAAAGTCTGGACCCTTTTCTGTATCAATGCCTAACTCATGAGCGAATGGTTTGGTCGCCTCTGCCAAGATAGCAGGATCAGCATTCTGAATATATTGATGATTAAGCCAAAGTAATTTTTCAGGGTTATGTTGTGCAGGTGAGCGACCAAGACTGTCTAGATCAAACCAATTCACAAACTGCTCTTTAGTAAAGATCTCCGCATCACCATGAGACCACCCTAACCTTGCGAGGTAATTCAGAATGGCTTCAGGCAAATACCCTGCTTTTTGGTAATCACGCACACTCATAGCGCCATTACGCTTACTCATTTTTTCACCAGAGTCATTGAGAACTGTCGGCAAATGGGCATATACTGGCGGCGTTCCGCCCAGCGCCTTCATGATATTAATTTGGCGCGGTGTGTTGTTGACGTGATCATCACCACGAATTACGTGAGTGATATTCATATCGAGATCGTCTACAACAACGCAGAAGTTATAGGTCGGCGTCCCGTCTGGTCGGGCTATCACTAGATCATCTAACTCATCGTTGCTAATTTCGATCTTGCCTTTGACAGCATCCTCCCAGATAACGGATCCACCTATAGGATTCTTAAAGCGAATCACCGGCAAAATACCTTCGGGTATTGCTGGCAGGATTTTTCCTGGCTCCGGGCGCCATTGACCGTTATAGCGAGGCTTTTCTTTATTAGCCATCTGTTGATCGCGTAGTTTATTGAGCTCTTCTTCGCTCATATAGCAAGGATAGGCAAGCCCAGCCTCTAACATCTGCTTAACAACTTCACGATAACGATCAATGCGCTGCATTTGATAAATCGGACCCTCATCTAGATCCAGGCCAAGCCACGCCATACCCTCAATGATGACGTCTACCGCTTCTTGGGTAGAACGCTCAACATCGGTATCCTCGATGCGCAGAATAAAGTCGCCTTTGTTGTGGCGTGCAAAAGCCCACGGATACAAAGCGCTGCGGAGGTTGCCCAAGTGAATAAAGCCCGTTGGACTAGGGGCGAATCGTGTACGTATTTGCATAAATGACATTATCTCAGGTCAGCCTATAAATTTGCCATTTAGGACTCAATTCTGAAAAAAGTGGATACTTTCACCTATGAACGAGTTACTTGTATTTATGTGCGATGGCGCCCCAGTCCGCGGGGAAATTGTTTCCATAAGCAGTGCCTGGCAGGCTGTTTTGGAGCGTCGGAATGATCCGCCTGTTATTAGACGAATGCTAGGTGACTTC
>NZ_NCFJ01000068.1:0-10015 GCF_002281105.1 Polynucleobacter sp. 35-46-11 | reverse complement strand
TAGAGAGATAAAGTTAGCAGCACTAAAACCATAATTCACCAAAGGATTGCTCATGCCGCTGACCTTCACTTTCAGGCCATCTAAAGCTGTAGCAATAGTAGCCTGTGAGTCCTCAGCATTCACCAAAGTAATTGTTTTGGCATTCAGTGTTGCCGCAATAGTTGCCGCTGTTTCAACAGGACTACCTGTATCTGCCATGGAAAATGAGATTCCCATTTGAGTGAAGTTTAAAGTTTGACCGGCAGAAGTACCATCGACCAGCGTCAGTGTTTGACTACCGCCATTGCTACTGGTCAACGTAACTTGACTACCACTGTAGCTAAATGTGTAAGTTCCAGACTGAACATTATTTTCTACTTCCATATTGGAAATTGTCTGTGCTCCAACTGTAGCCCCATCTTTAACGACACTGCTAGAGCTAACTGCGCTTAATGCTGGACTGAAATTTTCCAACTGCAATGTGATGCCTAATTGATTAAAGTCAACTGTCTGAAGGCCACCGGAGACACTGGTGATCAAAGAGACCGTTTGATTCTTACCGGAGCTATCGGAAATATTGAGCTGGTTTGTGCCTACCTTGGTTAATGTGTAATCACCGGCCAAGGTATTTGAACCCGCTGTCAAAGAGCTGATGCTTGTATAGGTACCAACTAGGTTCCCAACTTTAACTGCGCTATTGGAAGATATCGCATTACCTAAACTGCTATACAGATCCAACAAATCATTTTCGTTTTCAATGGTTGGCAAATTCCCAGATAAATCATTGGTAGCCAAACTTGAATAGGTTTTATCTGCAACCTTAAATCCAAAGATTGCTAAATTAGTTGCTAAGCCTGAGCTAGTTTGAGCAGCACTGTTAGCTACTTTAACCAATCCCATGGCAATCGTATCAAGACGTTTTTGAACTGTAGGGACAAAATTATTGCTTAATTCGAGCAAGGCACCAGCCTGACCACCATCCAAAGTTTGAACGGTAGTGAGCACGCCTTTAGTTGGGCCATTTTGTAAATTAAAAGTTAAAGCAACATGCTCCTGGTCAGCATTGATAGTGACCTTGTTTGCAATCGCTCTTTCAACCAGTGGCATGCCAGCTACTAACTGTGTGGCTGTGCCATCAGAGTTGATTAGGCTTTGACCACCAACCAATTGCTGTAGGCTACTCAATAAACGATCGCGCTCATCCAATAGATCTGCTGAAGGTGCACTAACGCCAGGGCTATTGCCATCGACAATTTTTTGATTAATATCTGCTAGTGCCGGTAGGATTGTATTTACTTGGGCAACAGTATCTGTCAGCGCAGTTCGTGCATCACTCTGAATCTGATTCACTAAAGTACTCATGCCGGTCATACGCTGAGCTACTTCTTTTGCAGTACCTGTAATGGCACCGGCCATAGCTTTATTCGTTGGGTCTGCCGCGTAAGCACCCATCGCATTAAAGAAATTACTAATAGCAGTATTTAAGCCGGTTGATTTATCGGCAACTAAACTGTCGACTGAATTGGTGTACTGAACTAATGTATCTGAGTAGCTTGATTTAGATTGCTGAATTAAGAGTTGGGAACCAATAAGGGATGAGTAGTGGCGTGTAAAGCCCTCAACCGCAAAGCTGGATCCATTCAGCATCAATGAATTTGGCGCCAATGAATCCATGATGACATTGGCATTACGACGTGAGTACCCCTCAACGCTAGTACCGGCTACGTTTTGTGAAGTCGTCAATATTCCCGCTTGAGCAATATTCAAGCCAGCCATTGCTGAATCGGTTAAGGAATAGATTCCCATATTGAGCCTTTACTTATTTAGGTGCGCCAAGAAAGCCATCTGGCCTCTGGAGTGACTTGATAGTTTCTGCTGAGACTGGCGTTTCTCTTGGTGCATTCAATGGTTTAACGGCTATTTCGCCGTTTCCGATTAGCTTTCCAGCATTTGCCTGCTGAATGAGCTGCTCAGCCATTTTGGTGCCAAAACCGATTCCCTGGCCCTTAGACAGCATGTCAGCCATGTGATCATCCATGATCTCCAAATAGGACTTGGAGGCACTGCTCTGCTCTTCAGTACCACGCAAATTCGTATTTCGGACAGTGCTGAGCATTTGGCGTATCAAAGTACGCTCAAAGCCTTGTGCAGCCTTTTTGAGCTTTTCCTCATTAGTAGCCATTGCAGGCGTGGAATTGCTATTGGCAATTATCCTCGCACTACTCTGATCAATCGATGGAGTGATGGCGTTGATGGTACTCATTAAATAACCTCTAACTCCGCCCTCAAGGCTCCAGCAGACTTCAATGACTGCAGTATGGAAATAAGATCTTGTGGAGTCGCACCAAGCATATTGAGGGCTTTCACAACCTGATCTAAGGATGCTCCTGGTGGCACAGAAATCAAGCTATTTTCTTTTCCACTATCGCTAATCGTTGCAGTATCTTGTGAGGCAACTGCAGTCTGCCCGCGACTAAACGGAAGCGGCTGACTAATTGTTGGACTCTGTTGAACTTTTACAGTCAAGTTGCCATGCGCTACAGCGGATGGCGACAATTGCACTGCTTGATTCATCACAACTGATCCAGATCTTGAGTTCAGAATTACTCTAGCAGGACCACTCACCATCTGTACATCTAAATCTTGTAGGGCGGCCATAAATGCCGTTCTGCGTAATGGCTCCACAGGAACGCGGACATTCAATGATCTTGCATCTACTGGCAGCGCAGTACCTAACCCAAATCTTCTGCCAATGGCCTCGGTAGTCTTTTGCATTAGCGCAAAGTCAGCGCGATGTAAGTCAATTTGTAGAAATTCATCTGCAAGTAGTGAAGGTACGGCTTTTTCAATCAATCCACCTGATGGGATACGACCTGCGTTCAGGTGATTTATTGATGTTGCAGCTCCGCCAGTTGCAGCTCTGGCACCACCAATCACAATATTTCCCTGGCCTTGGGCGTAAACCTGACCGTCCGCTGCCTTTAATGGGGTCATAACTAAGGTACCGCCCTTAAGGCTAGTTGCATTACCTAAGGATGACACTGTCACATCAATTTGCTGACCTGGACGTGCCAGTGCCGGGAAATCAGCAGTCACCATAACGGCAGCGGTATTACGTAATTGAGTTTGACCACCACCCTGAGGGATAGTTACGCCCAACACACCAATCATCTGTAAAACACTTTGCAAGGTAAATGGAGTTTGCGTTGTTTGGTCACCGGTACCATCTAGACCAACCACTAAACCATAACCCACCAATTGGTTGGAACGTTGTCCAGCAATATCCGCAAAATCTTTAATGCGATCAGCAAAGCAGTTTGTAGACATTGCACCAATACACAGCAATGCAAGCGCTTGCTTTTTAAGATTGGTTAGTAACATTGTTTTCATTTTCATCAGAATGGCGCTAGCTTTAACATCAACCTTGTAAACCAACCAGCACCTTGAGTATCGTCAGTTGCACCGCGTCCACGATATTCAATCCGTGCATCAGCAACTTGTTGTGAAGAAACTTGATTAAAGACCAATGTATTTGGGTTGACTACACCACCAAAACGAATAATTTCTTCTTCGTTACTCACGGCAACTTGCTTCTCACCAGCAACTACCAAATTACCATTGGACAGGATCTCAACAACTGTCACTGTAATCGTGCCTGCAAATGTATTACTTGCTGCACTTGCGCCAGTACCTTCACTCTTAATGTCTCCGGCACCTCCAAAGTTGGCGATATTAGCAATACTTGTGTAGGGACCAAATGGGGTTGTGCTAGTGTTTCCAAACTCCGAACTTGCATTTGCTTTACGTGCAGCAGACATTCCAGAATTCTTTGCTGCACTGGTTGTCTCGTTTAATACAACAGTCAGCGTGTCGCCCACATTACGCGCACGACGATCTTCAAATAGAGGGCGATGGCTTACCGCATTCACATAAGGCCCACCAGAGTTTGCTGGATACAAGCTCCCCATATTGGCTGAGGTTTCTTGAATTGGTCTTGGCCTTGCAGATGATGGTGTTGTCAACAGTGATGGACGATCAGCACTAGCACAACCCCCCAAAATAATGGCGCTCAGCACTGAAACTGAAAGTCCGCGATAGGCTCTAAATAATTTCATCATTACTGACCCATATTGCTTACGCGCTGCAAAATCTGATCAGACGCCGTTACTGCACGTGTATTGATTTCATATGCGCGTTGTGCCGCGATCAAATTTACCAATTCTTCGGCAACGTTTACGTTCGATTGCTCGATATAGTATTGGTTTGTTGTGCCCATACCATTTGATCCAGCAATATTATTTTGTGCGGTGCCCGATGCAGGTGTAGGAATAAAGTTACCACCACCTAAGGCTTGCAAGCCAGCTGGGTTAATAAAGTTAGCCATTGTCAGCTGACCAGCCTGAATCGCATTGGTATTACCCTGCAATGTGTACTGAACCAAACCAGCTTGGTTAATGGTGATTGATGTTGCATTAGCTGGTATGACTCCACCGCCCGCAACCACGTTACCCTGCATCGTCACAATCTGACCAGTTGCACTCTTACTAAACTGACCGTTTCGGGTGTAGGCCAAGGTACCATCCGCCAACTGGATTTGGAAATAGCCATTTCCTTGAATCGCTACATCTAGTTGGTTCCCGGTTTGAATCAGTCCACCTTGAATATTATTTCGCTCTGTTGATGTAACTGCAGCTCCAGCACCGATCTGCAGACCGGTTGGCAAGAGGTTTTGTGCATTTGATGCAGAACCTGCAGAGCGCAATGTTGTGTAGAGCAAATCTTGAAACATCGGCTGTACACGCTTAAAAGCGGTGGTCGATGAGTTTGCTAGGTTATTGGTAATAACGTCCAGGTTGAACTGCTGGGAGTCCATACCTGTTTTTGCTATCCATAAGGAACGTAACATTGTTTTTTTCTCTTGTTATTTAATGTTGATTAAGCTCTTGAAAGCGATAGCAAGGTAGTTGCTGATCTTGCGTTTTGATCTGCGAAGGTAATTGAACGACTATTTAAATCAAACAGTCGACTCTGATCAATCATTTGCACCATTGCCAAAGTCGGATTGTTATTACTCATTTCGAATGCGCCCTGCACAACCCTAACTAATGGATCTGCTGCGGCCTGTTGGCCAGGTAGATCAAATAATCCATCAGCTGCACGAACCAGGTCGTTAGTATTTGGATTAACGAGTTTGAGCTTCCCAGCTTGATTCAAGAACTGCGTTCCAGGCAACTGGGTATATACAGCACCATCTTCAGCAATTTGAACTGTTGCTCCAATCGGAATCGTGATGGTTCCACCAGCACCTACTACCGGTATATCTTTACCAATCATCAACATACCCGTCTCATTGACCATGAACTTACCAGCTCTGGTATAGGCCTCTTGACCATCTGGACGACGGACTGTAAACATACCATCGCCCTTAATTGCCACGTCCAAAGCGTTTCCAGTCGTTTGCAATTGGCCTTGTGTGAAATTGCTACCTGGTGTTGTCTCAACCGAAAATACTCGCGTATCAGCGCCGTTGCCTGTGAAAGGAACACCATCACCCTTTAGCGGCACCGCGCGGAATGCACTAATCACCTCTCGAAAACCTGGCGTTAATGAATTTGCCAAGTTGTTCGAAGTCACCGCCAACTGCTGTGTAGAAGCAGTTGCTCCAGTCATGGAGGTGTATGCGTAGCGATTGATCATGAGATTGGCCGATTACTTTCTATTAACGGCCGATGTTGATAGCATCATCAATCAAGGTAGCAGCCATCACTTTAGTTGCTTGTGATACAGCAGAGTATTGACGCTGCAAGACCATCAATTTCACCAATTCTTCTGTGAGGTCAACGTTAGATTGCTCAACTGCTTTAGAGCGAATCGCACCCAAAGTACCGTCGCCTGGGAAGCTCAATAGCGGCTCACCTGAAGCTGAAGAAGCTTCATAAGTATTATTGCCGTTCGGAATCAATCCCTCAAGATTATTAAAGTAAGCCAAGATCAACTGGCCCTTAACAACTGAGCTTCCATTGTCATACTGAGCCACTAGCTTACCGCTGGAATCTACGTTATAGGAAGCTAACTGCGATGTTGCTGAACCATCTTGTGTATTGGTGTAAGTTTGCGCTGCAGATGAGTACGCCGTGCTTCCATTAGCTTCAATGGTTAACTGAATACCACCACCATTTAGCGTCTGAGCGTACTCCGATCCTTCGCCACGTGATGCATCAATATTAAATCGTGTTGCAAACTGAGGGTTGCCAAATGAATCACGTGATAAGGAGTCAATATTTTTACCGGCAATGAAACCCATTACACCAATCGATTGTTGTTCAGCTACTGGTGAACCTTCAATCAATACGCTCGCATCAGCAATGCCACCGACAACTGGATCTAAAACACTAGTTAAGCCAGTGACTCCAGATTTTCCAGCTGTACAGGTAAAGACTACAGTGGCTGTTGAAGCTGTTCCGGTAGACCATTCAGCAGCGGCACCCGAAGTAAAAACACCGCCCGTAGAATCACCGGTTAATGAATTATTGGTATTAACCGTTGTATATGCTTGGCCTGCAGTAATGCTAGCAAATGCGGCAGCAACTTGTGCTGCTGTAGCCCCTGATGCTCCAGCAGTAAATGTTAATCCTGCCATCGTCAATTTCTGGCCTGCAGCTAAAGCATTAAATGCCATTGATGCTGATGCCGCTACACCCTGCGTCTTTGTAAAGGTTGCATCCGTTCCACGAGTACCAGCACTGTCTAAATCGCCAACTGAGGCATATGGGCTTGAACTTGTAAATACAACTGTTTCAGTTGATCTTGTTCCAGTAGACCAGCCAGTCACTGTGCCAGATGTAAATGCACCTACGGTTGCGGCCGTTGCCGTTAACGCATTATTTGAATTAACTGTTGTGTAATCTTCTCCGGGTGTAATACTTGCAAATGCTGCTGCAAGCTCTGCCGCGGATGCGCCTGCTGAGCCAGCGGTAAACGTGAGTCCTGCCATTATGAATGTTTTGGTGGCCGCTAAATCTGGAAATAATACTGATGTTATTTCCGTAACTGCAGTCGCACCAGCAGTTCTTGATGGAGGAGTTGGAGGCGTGATACTTGCATTAGGCGTAACTGGATTTCCATCCACCGTCGCAAATACTTCAAATCGATCTACGTTTACTGTGTACTCAGCTTTGATAGAACTTGTTCCGGCTACAGTTTGAGTCAGAGTGAGGTTAGTACCGTCTCTTAAACGCAGGTTATACACAGTTCCAACGGTGTTTGCCGCACCACTCATTGGGGTGAGTGTTGCCTCGTAAATTGACTCCGTACTTGCTGCGCCAGTTCCCAGAGCAACTGCTGTCGAAGAAATTTTATTAAATTGCTCACCAGGGGGTCTGTTGTATGAATCAACAGAGGCAATATCGGGATCAATAGTCTGAGTAGGGCTAAAGTTAAATGTACTACCCGCAGCAGTTCCAACCGCATCTGCAGTAATAGTTAAGTCCTGAGAGCTAACCTTTTTGTAGAACATTGATAAAGTATGCGCAAAGCCTTTATCGTCATAGATTGTCTGTGATGTTGCTTGACTGTAAGTTGTTGGATCAGTTGGCGAGAAAATATTTCCAGTTTTTGGATCGACACGATTATCGAGATTCAATTCAAGACTTGAATTTCTGGTTGGCTGTTGCGCTAATGGTGTGCGGTCGAGAATCAATACTGACTTTGCGCTTGAAATAATGGTTCCAGATGAATCAGCAGGATATCCCACCAAGTACATACCGTTTTCATTAACAATACGATTTTGATTGTCCACTGCAAATTGACCATTGCGTGAATATTGGAATTTAGTTGGGTTTTCAGTTGGCACCGTTCCATCAACAGTTTTTGCCATCATGAACATACCCGGGCCAGTAATGGCCATATCCAAAGGATTTTGTGAATTTACTACCGTGCCGTAGGTACCAGTGCGACGAATTGCCATACGATATGAACCCATACCAGCACGATCTACAGACTGAGGATCCTGCGCTCTAAAGAACTGATCTGAGAATACATATTCACCAGACTTATAACCAATCGTCTGTGCGTTGGAAATATTGTTACTGGTAACGTCAATTGCTTCGGAGGCTGACTTTAATCCTGATAATCCGATTCCGTATCCCATTTTTCTTCCTTTTATCTCTGCTTTACTTTGTTTATCTTGCTTGCTTTTGTTTGTTGTCTACTTTTAATTTTTTCTTACTTTTTTCTTAACTGATCCACTGCTGCACTTCGGAAGAATTAATTACTCTTCCGTCTAATAAATTCAGAATGGCATCGCCATTTGCACCCTTAGTTACCGATGCAACTGCTGATGCGACATAAGCCGTTGGGTTTTCACTCGCGTCGGCTGAGTTAGTTCCCGCTAGGCTGAGGTAGTACATTCCAGCATCGACTGTGTTGCCATCAGCATCCTGACCATTCCAAATAAAATTGGCCATACCAGCATTGAGGTTGCCTAAATCAACACTATTAACCACATTTCCAGCTGCATCAGTAATGGTTGCAACGACTGACTTCAATGGATTTTCTGCATTTGCGCCCAACATAACTTGATTCTCTCCATCAAATGCAATGCCGTTACCAGCAACTGCTGGACTATGGCCAATCAATGCGGCTTGGTTCATGAAATTCACACTTTGCATTTGTGCAAGCATGGCGGTCATGGACGTATTCATATTGCCCATACTGCTCACCATATTGAGTTGTGACATTTGCGCAGTCATCGTGGAGGCATCCATTGGAGCCATTGGATCTTGATTCTGGATCTGCGCAATTAATAGTTTTAAGAAATTTTGCGTTTGTTCAGCAGCAGTTCCGCCGCTTGTGGATGTAGCTGATGCCTCAGCGGGTTTATTCGCTGTAGTTGGGTCATAAGTACGAATGCCACTCATTGGATTGGTGATTGCCATAATTTCCTCTTACGCTTTACGCATGCTCTCTATTAATTACTTACCTAAATCAAGGGTCTTCAACATCAATTGCCTTGATACATTCATTGCTTCCACATTCATCTGATATGAACGCGATGCCGAAATCATGTTCACCATCTCTTCTACTGGGTTGACGTTTGGCATCTCCACATAGCCAGCAGCATTTGCCTTTGGATGACCTGGGCGATATTCCATTCTTAATGGGGCATCGCTCTCCAACACCTTGCTAACCTCAACTCCAGACCCCGGAGACCCTGGCTTAGTGATCGCTGTAAATTCCACTTGTCTTGCTCGGTATGGGCGGCCATCCGGTCCAGAGACACTTTCAGCATTGGCAATATTGGATGCAGTCACATTCAAGCGCATTGCTTGAGCTGTGAGGCCAGTCGAGCCGATATTAAATGCGCCTAATAAACTCATGAAGGTTGACCTGTAATTGCAGACATACGACCACGAATTGTGCTACCCAACATATTGAGTGCTGACTCAGTAAATACTGAGTTCTTAGTAAATTCAGTGAGCTCAACGTCAGCATCAACCGTATTGCCATCCATCGAAGGCTGATTTGGGATGCGGTAGAGCAAGCGAGGATCTTCTTGGGGCACCTTGCCAGGAATGTGGGCTGAATGCGTTGTTGCCATTCCAATAGCACTAGAGGATGTTTTGCCATCTAGCTGCGCCTTCAATACGTCAGCAAAGCGGATATCTCTAGCTTTGTAGCCAGGAGTATCGGAGTTTGCCAAATTGTTCCCAAGCACTTGCTGGCGATATGTACGCAGTTTTAGCGCGTTTTCGCCGAAAGTTAAAGGGTCGTATCGCGGTACAGCGTTCATTTACTCTCCACCCGTTAAGGGAATACAAATCCTGAGGGGAAAATCCTCACATATGAATATGCAAGGACCGTGCCAGTTTTATATGGAGATTTAAATTAGTAAGCGCTAACTTTTTAAGCTAAGCACCTTATCGCTGACTTCGTTGACGAAGTGAGCCCTAGAATTAAGAAAACCCCAAAATATGGGGTTTTTTCTTAAAATCGGCAAAAATTGCCGCTTTATTACAATGCCATGCAATCCTATTGG
>NZ_NCFJ01000522.1:0-1726 GCF_002281105.1 Polynucleobacter sp. 35-46-11 | reverse complement strand
TAGACCGTTATTTAAAGTTGACGGATTTTTGGGCTGTCAAAGTAGGCGAATGGGGTTTGGTGACTTTATTGACGATCCACTTAGTCGGCGGTATTCGTCTTTTGATGATTGAGTTTGGAGCGTGGCGTGGATTGCGAAAGGGCTGGATTCAGGCGGCCATAGTCATTTCGATTATTTCCGGTCTTTTATTTTTAGCATTAGCAGATTAATTGGGAGCAATATGCAGCTACAGATGAGTTTGGTAGAGGAGGCATGTAAGGAGTTATATATTCGTGCGCTCAAGAAGTTGCCTGATGATGTTAAGCAAGGAATTGACCGCTTAAATCAATTAGAGACCGATGCGCGCGCACAAGTAGTGCTGCAAACCATGGTTACTAACATTGCAGTTGCAGAGCGCGAAGATAATTTACTTTGCCAAGATACCGGTTTACCTATTTATAACGTCAAAATTGGTCGTCACGTTGAGTTTGATGGAATGGCCTTAAAAGCCGCAATCCGTAAGGGATGCGAGCGCGCCACTACTGAATATCCACTACGCTCTTCAGTGGTGCATCCCATCACCCGAAAAAATAATCACACATCCTGCGGCATCGATATGCCAGCCATTCATGTGGATTTTAGCGATGATGATGAGTCGGTAGAAATTGAAATGGTCCCTAAAGGAAGTGGCTCCGAGAATAATTCCTACCTCAAGATGGCCATTCCAGCTGAAGGTATTCTGGGTGTAAAGGCATTTGTCATTGACAGTGTCGTTGCTTCTGGTGGAAAAACTTGCCCTCCAACTATTGTTGGAGTTGGCATTGGTGGCACCTCCGATCAATGCGTTGCCATGGCTAAACGTGCCGCGACTAGACCAATTGGGAGTGTTTGCACTGATGAAGAGGGCGCAAAGCTAGAAAAGGAATTGAGTACTGCCGTAAATCGTCTCGGTATTGGTCCACAAGGTTTGGGTGGAGATGGCACTGCATTTGCAGTACATGTTGAATTGGCGGCTACGCACATCACAATGAATCCTGTGGCAGTCAATATGCAATGCCATTCTGCAAGGCGCGCTCGCGCCACCTTTACGCCAAGCGGTGTTGAGTACGGTTTTTAGGAATAACAATGACTCATTACATTCTCCCTACTCCGGTAAGCGAAGCTGACATTCGCCGCCTTAAAATTAACGACACGGTTACCTTGCAAAACACTTTGTTTGGAATTCGGGACGCGACTCAGATTCATTTATTTGATCGCGATCGAAAAACCAAGTTTGATCTAACTGGTCACGCGGTAATTCATACTGCACCTAATGTACGTAAGGTGCCGGTCAGTGCTGAGTATCCAGCGGGCTATCAGCCTATCTGTATTGGCACAACCACATCCGATCGGATGGAGCGTTTCACAAGGCCATTAATGACCCAAAATGGGGTGCGGATGATTGTGGGTAAAGGCGGTATGCGAGAAGGTTCATCTGCAGCATTTGCAGAGTTGGGCGGAGTGTATTTAGCGATTATTGGCGGCACTGCTGCTCTAGAGACCACTTGGATTGAGCAAATCGAAGACGTGGATATGGATGATTTAAATCCTGAATCCTTATGGCGTTTTAAGATACGCGATTTTGGCCCGCTATTGGTTGCAATGGACAGCCATGGTGGCAGTATTTACCAAGAGGTTAAGGGTGATGTTGCTCGCAACAAGGTAGATGTGCTTAAAAGCTTAGGAATCGAATCATGAATGCGCCCTT
>NZ_NCFJ01000521.1:0-1729 GCF_002281105.1 Polynucleobacter sp. 35-46-11 | reverse complement strand
TTTTGTGATTCTATAACCGCTACCGCGGACAGTCTCAATCAGGCGGTCACAGTCTGCGGGGGATAAGGCTGCTCTGAGCCTTTTGATATGAACATCCACCGTACGCTCTTCAATATAGACCTCATTACCCCAGACTTTATCGAGCAAGTTCTCACGAGAATGGACTCTTTCAGGGTTTGTCATCATAAATTGCAACAATCGGAACTCTGTGGGTCCTAAAGACAAAGTCTGCGGCTCACCATTTGCCCAGACTGCGCTAACACGATGTGAAACTGGATCTAGCCTCAACGGGCCAACAGTCAAGGGGCCATCCGCCTCCAGCGGAATCTGACGGCGCAATAATGCCTTTACACGGGCCACTAACTCCTTAGGCGAAAAAGGCTTGGTAACGTAGTCATCCGCCCCTGAATCCAGACCCATTACCTTGTCAGTCTCTTCGCTCTTAGCGGTGAGCATCAGGATTGGCAAAGATCTTGTTCGTTCATTTGCCCTGAGCTCTCGGGCAAACTGAACGCCAGATTTACCTGGCAACATCCAGTCCAAAATCAACAGATTAGGAAGTTCATCGCGCATCATATTGAAAGCAATGTCAGTTTGAAGCGCTTTTTGTACCTCAAAGCCAGCATGGCTTAAATTAATTGCAATGAGCTCAGCAATAGAAGGCTCATCTTCAACAATCAATATCCGGTGAGTCATAGCAAATTCCGTTTTAGGATGAAAAGTTACGGTTTATTCGCCTCGCGAACCAAGTCTTCATGCGGGATATGACGCACATCTGAGCCTTTGGCAATATAGATCACAAACTCTGCAATATTTTTAGCATGATCACCAATACGCTCAATCGCTTTTGCAATGGTCAGCATATCTAAGCCGGTAGAAATCGTATGAGGATCTTCCATCATGTAAGTGATTAACTTACGAACAAAGCCTTTGAACTCTTCATCAATCTGCCGATCTTCCTGCACTACTTCAGCCGCTGCAACAGTATCTAAGCGAGCAAATGCGTCTAAGCTACGACGCAATAATGAAATAGCCATCTGACCTGATAAACGAATTTCTGCAACATTAATATTGTGAGCGGCACCAGATTCAATCAATCGCTTTGTTCTTTTAGCAACACGCTCCGCTTCATCGCCAGCGCGCTCTAAATTGGTAATCGCTTTTGACACTGCCATGACCAAACGCAAATCTCGAGCAGTAGGCTGACGACGCGCAATCAATTCAGTACAAGCCATATCGATCTGGATTTCGAGATCATTTACGATCTTTTCGTTAGCGATCACAACATTGCAAGTGTCAATATCCATCTGCGTAAAGGCACGCATGGCAGAAGAAATTTGGGATTCAACTAGTCCACCCATCTCGAGCAATCTACTCGAGAGAGAATTTAAATCCGCATCAAACTGTGAGGAAAGGTGTTTATCTGGCATATTCATCTCCAATTAACCGAATCGTCCGGTTATGTAATCTTCTGTTTCTTTACGCTTAGGCTTAATAAAGATTTCATCGGTTTTACCGTACTCAATCAAGCTACCCAGGTACATATAGGCAGTGTAGTCTGATACACGGGCTGCTTGCTGCATATTGTGGGTCACAATCGCAATCGTGTACTCATGCTTCAGCTCATTAATGAGCTCTTCAATTTTTCCAGTGGAAATCGGGTCTAAGGCTGAAGTTGGTTCATCCAACAGAATCACGGAAGGCTTTACCGCAACCCCGCGAGCAATAC
>NZ_NCFJ01000520.1:0-1733 GCF_002281105.1 Polynucleobacter sp. 35-46-11 | reverse complement strand
CTGACTCAATGACGCAAGGTCCAGCAATCAAAAAGAAGCGCTGATTTAAACCAACATCGAAACCGCATAACTTAAATGCACTCATGACGATCTCCTAGGCTGCCTGCTCTTGAGCAGCAGCTTGATGAATTAAGGATGCCTTAATAAACGCAGAAAATAATGGATGACCGTCGCGTGGTGTTGAAGTGAATTCAGGGTGGAATTGCACACCAAAAAACCACGGATGAATAGAGTTTGGTAACTCCATCATTTCTGGTAGAGATTCATTTGGTGTTCTAGCAGAAATAATCAAGCCAGACTTTTCTAAGCGCGGTACATAAAGATTATTTACTTCATAGCGGTGACGATGACGCTCGTTTACTTCAGGGCCATAGATTTCATCTGCCAAAGTACCGGCTTTTACCGGGCAACGTTGGGAACCTAAGCGCATAGTCCCACCTAGATCAGAATCGTTAGTACGCTTCTCAACACGACCTTCACGATCAACCCACTCAGTAATTAAAGCAACTACTGGACTCTCAGTGTCTGGATCAAACTCTGTGCTATTAGCCTGAGCAATGTTGGCAACGTGGCGAGCAAACTCGATCACAGCCAACTGCATGCCCAAACAAATACCAAGGTACGGAACGCTATTCTCCCTGGCATAACGAATGGCAGCGATCTTACCTTCGGTGCCGCGTTTACCAAAACCGCCAGGGACCAAAATAGCATCTAAATTCTGCAGACAACCGACGCCATCTTTTTCAATGACTTCGGAATCAATATAGTTAATATTGACGCGTGTGTGATTGTGGATGCCTGCATGACGCAAAGCTTCAATAAGAGACTTGTAAGATTCGGTTAACTCAACGTACTTACCCACCATGCCAATAGTTACTTCGTGCTGTGGATTGGCTAACTCATAAACCAAATTTGCCCAAACGGATAAGTCCGCAGGCTTAGCTTCAATATCAAGTTCGCGACAAATTAAATCATCCATTCCCTGCGCTTGAAGCATCTCAGGAATCTTGTAAATGGTGTCAACGTCCCATACTGAAATCACAGCCTCTTCACGCACGTTAGAGAACAGGGAAATCTTAGAGCGCTCGTCTTCTGGGATGGGGCGATCCGCACGGCATAACAGCACGGTCGGCATGATGCCGATTTCTCGTAACTTTTGTACCGAGTGCTGAGTAGGTTTTGTTTTTAACTCCCCGGCACTAGCAATGTAAGGGACCAAAGTGAGGTGGACAAAGGCGCAACTGTGTCTTGGCAGACGAATACTCATCTGGCGCGCTGCCTCAAGAAACGGCAAAGACTCAATATCGCCTACCGTTCCGCCGATTTCACAGATTGCAATATCAGCATTGCCATCATGGCTTGCTTTTGCGCCACGCTCTACGAATGCTTGAATCTCATTTGTAATGTGAGGTATTACCTGGACAGTTTTACCAAGATATTCGCCACGACGCTCTTTACTGATCACGGACTCATAAATCTGGCCAGTCGTGAAGTTATTGCTCTTGCGCATCTTTGCAGAGACAAAGCGCTCGTAGTGACCAAGATCAAGGTCAGTTTCAGCGCCATCTTCGGTTACGAAGACTTCACCGTGTTGAAGTGGGCTCATGGTCCCAGGGTCAACGTTGATATAAGGGTCTAATTTTAGGAGGGTGACTTTCAGGCCGCGGGATTCAAGAATCGCGGCAAGCGAGGCAGCTGCGATTCCTTTCCCTAAAGAAGAAACCACACCACCA
>NZ_NCFJ01000519.1:0-1734 GCF_002281105.1 Polynucleobacter sp. 35-46-11 | reverse complement strand
CATAAGGTACTTTTTGGCCTGCGCTGGGCCCTACTACAACTTCTGCTGGCGAAGCTATTAAAAGGGTGTATCCATCGGGCGCACTTTTGGCGACTAAATCGGCTCCAATAGCACCTGAGGCGCCTGCTTTATTTTCCACAAGGACAGTCGCATTAAGTACTTCACCAAGTCTTTGTGCATAAGTTCTCGCGACACCATCCACTCCGCCCCCAGGGGGATAAGGAACAATGATTTTGATTGGTCTGTCTGGCCATGGGGCACCAAATACAGGACCAACCATCAAGAGGCTGGTGAGTAAGGAAGCAGTTAATTTCCAAATTAAGTTTATAGACATTTCTTTTCCAATCAATATTTGTATTAAAGGAAATCAGCGGCAGCACCCGGTGCTGGAGTAAATCCAATATCCCCACGGGCAATCACAGCCTCTCGCCCGCCATTTGCTGCTAAATTTTCAGCCTGTCTTGCTTTAGCTCTTCTGTCTGTCTCATCAGGATCGCAAACACTTAGAAGTTTTAAGTGACACTCATTAAGAATATGTTTGTAATCTGAGTCCTGTCCAAGATCTGTTATTTCATTTGGATCATTTTCAAGATCAAATAGCTGAGCTGGGTACTTTGCGTAATAGACATATTTCCATTTGCCATTTCGAATGGCATAAGCCCCAGTTGTAGAGCCCATGCCGTGATATTCAGAGAGTACTGTTCTATCTGGCTTATAACCATTTGCAATATCAAACAGTGATACCCCTAGGTGTCCATCTTTGACAGAATTAAAGTTAATTCCAACTCCTTCAAGAATGGTTGGGAAGCAATCTACATGGCTTACTGGCGTTTCAATACGAAGTCCTTTTGGTACATCTGGACCAGCCATAATTAAAGGCACGCCTGCAATTTCTTCAAACATCGTTGACTTGCCCCACAAACCCCGAGCGCCTAAGTTATCTCCATGATCACTCGTATAAATTATGTTGGTATTGTCTGCAAAGCCAAGATCTTGCAAAGTAGTTAGGATCTTTCCTACGTTTTCATCTAGATATGAAACTAAACCAAAGTAGCCGCATAGTGCACGCTTGACCTGGTCTTCATTTTCAAAGTAATCGTCATAGCAAAATGAATTTCTGTAATCCTCTAAATAGGGGTGATTGGGGCGCTCCTCTCGCGCATACATTAGGGGCATTGGTAATTCTTTACCCCAGTATTTGTAGTAATGTTCTGGGGGCGCTGTTAGTGGAAAGTGTGGCGCTACAAAAGAGACAAACAGAACCCAGGGCTTATCTACAGCCCTTTCTTTAGTTGCCTGCTCATGTAACCAAATTTGAGCCTTAGAACAAATCTCCTTATCGTAGAAGGTATATTGAGATTCACCAGGCCCCGCTAGTGCAGCCATTTTTTTTGAGCCGCCACGCTTAGGTAGATCGTCGCGTACAAGCCCAAGCAAATCTCCCTTGCCCTTAAGAATGTGCATTGGGATTTGTTCTTCAGTAAAGCCATGATCTTCTTCATATTCGCGAAAATGTAGCTTTCCAATCGAAGTTACGTTAAACCCCTGATCTCGAATAATGTGATGCCAAGATGGAATTGAGCCATCGTATGCATCAGCGTTATCCCAAAATCCAATTTGATTAATATATTTCCCAGTTGCAAAACCAGCTCGAGCGGGTATGCACACTGGGCTGGTTGTATAGGTATGTTCAAACACGGTACCCTTTTTCGCAAGGGCATCTAGATTTGGGGT
>NZ_NCFJ01000067.1:0-10093 GCF_002281105.1 Polynucleobacter sp. 35-46-11 | reverse complement strand
AAAGTTGCATAGCATTACCATCAGGTATTGGATTTTAACGATGACGACTAAGCGACCGCCAACTGCACTCGAAAAGATGGGTTTAAACAGCCCTATGGCACTTGCTTTGCACCTGCCATCCCGTTACGAGGATGAGACTGAGCTTTTCACTATCGAGGAAGCCTTAGCCCTTGGAAGATTTCATTCCATCCAGACCCAGGGTGTTGTCATTCGCAATCAGGTCATGTTCCGCCCTAGAAGGCAGCTCTTGGTCACGATTGAGGATGACACCGCTTCGCTACAGCTCCGTTTCCTCAATTTTTACCCGAGCCAGCAAAAGCAAATGGCAGTCGGTGCCCATGTCCGAGTTCGAGGTGAGGTTCGAGAAGGCTATCAAGGCTCTGAAATGGTTCACCCTATAGTTCGGGCCTTGACTCCAGATGCACCATTGCCAGCAAGTTTGACCCCGGTCTATCCTGCAAGTGCAGGTGTCTCGCAAACAGTTATTCGTAAGGCAGTCTTACAAGCTTTACGTGATTCAAGTTTGAAAGAAAGTTTGGCGGAATTTTTACCCACCAAACTCATGGCAGAAATATTGCCAAGCAATGATTGGCCACCGCTGCAAGATGCGATTACCTATTTACATCAGCCACCCGCAGATGCCAATACTCAATCACTTCTAGATCGGACCCATTCTGCTTGGCGTCGTGTTCAGTTTGAAGAATTGCTCGCGCAGCAGATTTCTTTAAAGCGGGCTCATGCCATTCGTAGAGAAAGACGCGCTCCTAGTTTTGCAAAGGATCAGCCAGCAAGTAAGGTAAGCAAAAAAACTACCAGTATTGAAGATGGCTTGCTGAAAGTTTTACCCTTTAAGTTGACTAGTGCTCAAGCCCGAGTCTGGGCTGAGATTGGATCCGATCTATCCAATACCTTTCCGATGAATCGCCTATTGCAAGGCGATGTGGGGAGTGGAAAAACCGTGATTGCTGCATTAGCTGCTGCACGCGCCATGGATCATGGCTATCAAGCTGCCATCATGGCGCCTACGGAAATTCTGGCGGAGCAACACTATCTCAAAATGCAGGAGTGGTTTGGACCTCTAGGCATCAAGATTGCTTGGCTCTCTGGCAGCTTGAAGGCTAAAGAGAAAAGACTTGCCCAAGAAATGATTGAGGGTGGTGAGGCTCAGCTGATTATTGGTACGCATGCTCTTATTCAGGATAAGGTGAGCTTTGCTAATTTAGGTTTAGCGGTGATTGATGAGCAACATCGTTTTGGTGTGAGGCAGCGTCTAGAGATTCAGCAACGCGTTGGCTCGGAACTATTCTATTGTCACCAATTGATGATGTCGGCTACTCCGATTCCGCGGACTTTGGCAATGACCTATTACGCTGACCTAGATGTTTCTGTGATTGATGAATTACCTCCCGGTAGAAAACCGATTGCCACCAAAGTAGTCAAGGCGGCACGAAGAGATGAGGTGATTAGCGGTTTGCATGATTGGCTAGCAAAGGGACTGCAAGCTTATTGGGTATGCCCTTTGATTGAAGAGTCAGAGGTATTGCAATTACAAACTGCAGTTGAAAGTTTTGAGCAGCTCACGCAAGCATTACCAAATTTCAAAGTGGGTTTAGTGCATGGTCGCTTAAAGAGTGAAGAAAAAGCTGCAGTGATGGCAGCCTTCAAAGCCAATGAAATCCAGCTCTTAGTTGCAACTACAGTGATTGAGGTGGGGGTGGATGTTCCCAATGCAGCTCTCATGGTGATCGAGCATGCTGAACGTTTTGGGTATGCGCAAATCCATCAGTTACGTGGGCGTGTAGGGCGCGGTTCGGCAGATTCAGTTTGCATCTTGATGTATGCAGAGCCTCTATCTTTAGCCGCTAAAGAGCGCTTACAAACCTTACGAGAGACTTCGGATGGCTTTGTGATTGCTGAGCGCGATTTATCGCTACGTGGTCCTGGCGAGTTATTAGGGGCCAAGCAATCTGGTGATGCTATGTTACGTTTCGTTGATCTTCAGCGGGACGCCTGGTTGATTGAATTAGCGCAGACGGCTGCTGAGCGTTTGCTGGCCGAGCATGGAGAGTTGGTAGAAAGACATCTTGAGCGTTGGCTTGGATCTCGTACTGAATTTCTAAAAGCTTGATAATGCGATCATGAGCATGATTGTTTGAAAGAAAGATGATTAATCTGATGCGCAATCGCATTGTTGCTTACGCCTACTTAATCCGTTTAGATAAGCCGATCGGCACGCTACTTCTATTGTGGCCAACTTTGTGGGCGCTTTGGTTGGCGAGTGGCGGCTTTCCTGAGTTCCATCTGCTGATTATTTTTGCCTTGGGTACATTTTTAATGCGTAGTGCTGGTTGTGCCATCAATGATTATGCGGATCAAGATTTTGATCGCTATGTTTTGAGGACTAAGGATCGACCGATTACCAGTGGCAAGATTTCTGGAAAAGAGGCTCTGGTTGTAGCGGCCACTTTAGCCTTGATAGCCTACTTACTTATTCAACCCCTCAATGCCCTGACCAAAGAACTCTCTTTCTTTGCCTTGGCAGTTGCGATTCTCTATCCCTTTACGAAGCGTTTCTTTGCTATTCCGCAAGCCGTTCTTGGTATTGCTTTTGGTTTCGGCATTCCGATGGCCTATGCCGCAGTTCTTGGCTTTATTCCTCTTGAAGCTTGGATTTTGTTTGTCGGCAATATTTTCTGGGCTATTGCTTATGACACGGCTTACGCCATGGTTGATCGTGATGATGATTTGCGTTTGGGCTTGCGTACTTCAGCCATTACGTTTGGCCGCTTTGACGTGCTCGCAATTGCACTGAGTTACGGCGTACTATTCCTCAGCCAAGCTTGGGTTGCCCAGTTGGCAAATCTGAATAATTACTTTTGGGTGGGTTGGTGTCTGGCTTTAACTTGCGCCATCTATCATCTGAAACTAGTATCGACCCGCAGGCGTGAGGACTGCTTCAAGGCATTTCGCCACAACAACTGGTTAGGCGGATTCCTTTTTCTTGGAATCCTTTTAGGACTTTCCTAGTTCATCGCCCATGGCTTTGCCACGTTGACTGGCAGCATCAATTGCTTTTTCAAGTGCACCATGCCAATCAAGTTGTTTGAGTGTATCGAGTGCTGCAGCAGTTGTGCCGCCTTTAGAGGTGACTCGTTCACGCAGTACGCCTGCATGCTCATCGGAGTTATGGGCAAGCTGTGTGGCACCTTCTAGGGTGGCGTAAGCTAGTTTGCGAGCAGTGACTGCATCAAGTCCAAGCTTTTCACCGCTAGATTGCATGGCTTCCAAGAAAGCAAAGACATAGGCGGGGCCACTTCCAGAAACCGCAGTAACAGCATCCATGAGTTTTTCTTCATTGACCCAGACTGCCTGGCCAACTGCATTGCAAATGGTTTCTGCTAGAGCACGATCAGATGCGCTGACGCCAGCATCTGCAAATAGACCTGTAATACCTTTACGAATGAGGGCGGGAGTATTTGGCATAGCGCGAACACAACGTGCGTGGTCAAGCCAGCGACTCATGTCTTTGAGGCGAATGCCAGCTGCAATGCTGAGGATCAACGGACCTGGCGCTGTTCCATGTTTCAGTTTCGCATTTAAAGACTTCGCTACTACATTGAAGTCCTGAGGCTTAATCGCCATAACTACAACATTATTTTTAGAGAAGTCAAAAGCAATTTGATCCAAAGCACCAATAATCTGTACGCCAAAATCTTGGTGCAATTGCAGGCCCGTGCTCGCATTGGCTTCCACTACAGAAAGTTGTTTGGCTTCAAAACCGTTGGCGAGTAATCCGCTAATTAATGCGCGGCCCATATTGCCACCGCCAATAAAGGTGATGTGGGCATTTTGGTTTGTTTGTTGTGTGCTCATATTTTTATCTTATCGCGCTTCCCAAAAATAGCGCTTCCTACACGTAACATGGTGCTGCCTTCAGCAATTGCTGCTTCCATATCGTCCGACATTCCCATGGAGAGGGTATCGAAGAAGTCATACCCAAGATCATTACTATGCTTTGCTTTAAGTCCGACAAAACACTCCCTGACAGCAGCAAAGGCTCGGCGCTGTTGGCTTACATCTTCGCTGGGCGCGGGGATAGCCATCAGTCCACGAAGTACCAGATTGGGGAGTTTTGCTACGGCATCACAAAGCGTTTCAACTTCCTCAAGCGATATTCCACTTTTAGATTCTTCTTCACTCACATTAATTTGAACGCAGACTTGCAGTTCACCCAAATCAGGAAATTCTCCGCGTTGAGTCGAAAGGCGCTCTGCAATTTTGAGTCGGTCAATACTGTGCACCCAATCAAAATGTTCTGCGACATCTCGCGTTTTATTGCTCTGAATTGGACCAATGAAATGCCACTCTAGCCAAGGACGCAACTTCGCAAGTTGCTGAATTTTTTCAACACCTTCTTGAGCATAGTTCTCACCAAAGGCAGTCTGACCAGCATGCATAGCTTCTTCAACCGCTATTGCTGGAAAAGTTTTACTTACCGCAAGCAGTTGAATGTCTTCTGGCTCACGTTTAGCTGCTAGCGCTGCCAGTTCTAACCTTCGCCTTACCAACATCAGGTTGGTAGTAATTTGACTCATTATCTGGTTTGGCCTTGTTGACTGATGAGTTGATCAACAATCTCGATCCAATGTAGTACTGGGGTGTCATCTTGCTGCAGATGGGTGATGCAACCAATATTTCCAGACACAATGACTTTCGCGCCAGACTCTTCGCAGGCGGCATTGAGGTGGGCAAGCTTGTTATGGCGTAACTGCTCTGAGAGCTCTGGCTGGGTTACCGAGTAGGTGCCTGCAGAACCGCAGCAGAGGTGGCTATCAGCGCATAAGCGCACACCAATACCAATACTAGCTAGCAGGCCTTCTACCTTCCCGCGAATTTGTTGACCATGTTGAAGTGTGCAAGGTGGGTGATACACCACGCCAGGCTTGGGATCTGCACCCACCAGAGAAATCAACTCTCCCTCAAGTGACGGCAAGATTTCTGAAATATCTTTCGTGAGATCAGAGATCTTCTTTGCTTTACTTGCATATTGCGGATCATTTGCAAATAGATGGCCATAGTCTTTGACCATGACGCCACAACCAGATGCAGTCATGACGATGGCCTCCACACCTTGTTCCACTTGTGGCCACCAGGCATCGATATTTTGTTTGGCGTTATCAAGGCCACCAGCTTGATCGTTAAGGTGGTAACGCAGTGCGCCACAACATGTGGCATTAGGCGCGCTAATCAGTTGAATCTTGAGTGCATCTAAAACACGTGCAGCAGCGGAATTAATGTTGGGAAGCATGCCTGGCTGTACGCAACCCTCGAGTAAGAGCATCTTACGAGAGTGACTTGCTTGTGGCCTGGCGTAAGGATCGGTGTGTCTAGCTAATGCTTTATTTTTAGCTTCTGGAATCTTGCGTTGGATGCCAGCCGGCATCAGTGGGCGAACTAAGCGACCAATTGCCATCGCTGAATTAAATAATGTAGGGCTGGTTAAACCTTCTTTTAAAGCCCAGCGGGTGAGGCGCTGGCCAAGAGGGCGCTCAGGAGTGTTTTCTTCTGCCCACTTGCGACCAATATCCACCAAGTTGCCGTATTGCACACCGCTTGGGCAAGTGCTTTCGCAATTGCGGCAAGTTAAGCAGCGATCTAAATGCATGCGTGTTTTTTCAGTCGGCGCTTGCCCTTCAGCCATCTGCTTGATGAGGTAGATACGACCACGTGGGCCATCGAGTTCATCACCCAGAATTTGATAGGTGGGGCAAGTAGCAGTGCAGAAGCCACAGTGCACACATTTTCCAAGAATTCTGGCGGCCTCTATTCCTTCAGGAGTATTGGCGAATTGGGGAGCTAATTGAGTTTGCATATAAAGACTTAAGGAAGGCGTGAAGTAGCAAATACGCCTGCTGGATCAAAGGCGGCTCTTAGGCGTGCTTGTACTGCCTCTAAAGCAGTTGAGTGCGCTTGCTCACTCAAAAGGGTAAAGCGTTGCTTACTTGGATCAACACTGCTTCCTTGCTTAAAGCGCGTTGCATGCCCACCATTGGCATTGGCTAATGCTTTGATGGATGCAAAAGTGGCATCATCGCCAGGCGCTTTAAACCAGCGTTGCTGTCCATGCCATTCCAAAGCAATATCGCCAACGGCATTTTTAATTGCAAGTGGACCACATGCGGCTGGAAGAGCTAGGCGATAGAGTGTGTCAGCACTATCTAGGTTTGTAAAAACAGTTAAGTGCTGCTCACGTAGCTCACTCCAAAATATTTGTGCAAGCACTGGGTCCACTTCAACAGCATCGATAGCTGCATTCATTAGCGGAATTGCAGACTTAACAGCAGCAGCAGCACCGGCCAGACGAATGGTAAGTTCACCATCGCCACCTCTTGGGCTTCCAATCCAGCAGCTAGCTGAGAGTGGTAAGGGTTGCCCAGCCCACTCATTTAAGAGGCGCAAGGTTTTTTCTTGGCTGAGCTGACAACGTAAGGTGGCTGTTGCTGCTGGCTTAGGTAGTACTTTTACAGAAGCCTCGAGTAATAGTGAGAGGGTTCCCATAGATCCGGGCATCAAACGTGAAACGTCATATCCCGCCACGTTTTTCATCACCTTGCCGCCAAAAGATAAGTCTTGGCCTTTGCCATCCATGATGCGTGCACCAAGAACAAAGTCACGTAAGTTGCCAGCGCTAATGCGACCAGGTCCTGCTAAGCCTGCAGCTATGGTGCCACCAAAAGTTGCGTTATGACCAAAATGGGGTGGCTCAAAAGCCAGCACTTGGTTTTTCTCAGCTAGAGCTGCTTCAATTTCCTTTAATGGTGTGCCAGCACAAGCCGTAATCACTAATTCTTCAGGCTGGTATTCCAGGATGCCAGAATAAGGGCGGGTGTCTAACTTGGCATAGGAATTGGTATTGCCATACCAAGACTTTGTTCCACCACCTTCAATTGATAGTGGTGTTTTATTTTTGACTGCTGCCAGAATTTGTTCGCGAAATAAATCAATAGCCATATTGTTGGATGTGGACATTAGAAGCGCTCCAACTCGGGATGCGGTAAATTGCCGCCACTAATGCGCATACGACCGTATTCAGCACAACGATTTAATGTGGGGATCGCCTTA
This sequence comes from Polynucleobacter sp. 35-46-11, assembly GCF_002281105.1. Lineage (NCBI taxonomy): Bacteria > Pseudomonadati > Pseudomonadota > Betaproteobacteria > Burkholderiales > Burkholderiaceae > Polynucleobacter > Polynucleobacter sp. 35-46-11. Next base: position 2,971 of record NZ_NCFJ01000067.1, on the reverse strand, counting down.
TCAGGATTTAATAATCGTTCAGGGTCAAATGCTGCCTTAACTCCCCAGAAAGACTCGCGTTCACCTTCACCAAATTGAACGCACATGGAATTAATTTTTTCAATTCCAACGCCATGCTCACCAGTAATCGTGCCATCGAGCTCGACACAGGCTTCTAAAATTTCAGTACCGAATTCTTCAGCTCGATGCCACTCATCTTGATCGGCACCGTTAAATAAAATGAGTGGATGCATATTGCCATCGCCCGCATGAAATACATTCAAGCAAACAAGACCATATTTCTTTTCCATAACCTGAATACGTCTGAGTAGAGTGCCAATATTTCTGCGGGGGATTGTTCCATCCATACAGTAGTAATCAGGCGCTAAGCGTCCTGCTGCGGGGAAGGCATTCTTACGACCACTCCAAAATTTCAAGCGCTCCGATTCATTTTGAGAAATCTGAATACCACTAGCTCCTGCTAGTTCGAGCACCTTAGTCATGCGCTCAATTTCTTCTGCAACCTCTTCAGGCGTGCCATCGGACTCACACAGGAGAATGGTCTCAGCTTCAAGGTCATACCCCGCATGAACAAATTCTTCTACTGCACGAGTAGTGGCTTTATCCATCATTTCTAAGCCGGCAGGAATGATGCCAGCAGCGATGATCGCAGCAACTGCATCAGCACCTTTTTCAATATCGTCAAAACTGGCCATGATGACGCGAGCCAATTTTGGCTTAGCAATGAGCTTGACCGTGACTTCAGTCACCACTGCGAGCATGCCTTCGCTACCCATCACAATTGCCAATAAATCGAGTCCTGGAGAGTCCGGCGCAAGGCTGCCAAATTCCACGATTTCACCATTCATCAACACGCCGCGAACTTTGAGGACGTTGTGAAGGGTTAGTCCATATTTGAGGCAGTGGACACCACCAGAGTTTTCATTCACATTGCCACCAATGGAGCAGGCAATCTGTGAAGAGGGGTCTGGAGCGTAATACAGACCAAGATGAGCAACTGCTTCTGAGATAGCTAAATTGCGAACACCAGGTTGCACAACCGCAGTTCTAGTGAAGGGATCAATGCTGATAATCTTTTTGAGTTTGGCTAGCGAGAGCACTAAGCCTTGAGAAATAGGCATGGCGCCACCGGATAAGCCAGTGCCAGATCCGCGTGGAACGATAGGCACTTGCATCTCAAAGCAGGTCTTTAGGATCTGGGCAACCTGCTCCTCAGTCTCCGGTAAGGCTACCGCGAGGGGCATGCGTCGATAGGCCGCTAGACCATCACATTCATAGGGAATCGTGTCCTCAGGCTCCCATAGCAAGGCATGCTCCGGGAGGATGGGGCGCAGGGCCGATACCAATTTGGATTGAAGGGCGGTAATGGCCGCGAGCTCGGGGGGTGGGGTCACCATATTCATAAGAATCATTTTAGCCATTTACCTATAATTAGTTCATGGGAAATCGACTTTCAAAAATAGCCACCAGAACTGGTGATGCGGGTATGACCGGGCTTGGCGATGGTAGCCGAGTAGAAAAGGATCATTTGCGCATCTGCGCTATGGGCGATGTAGACGAATTGAACTCCGAAATCGGTGTTTTGATGACTGAATTGATCCCTGAGAGCCTTGTAGAGGAGTTAAGGGTCTTATTTTTGCAAGTGCAGCATGACTTATTTGATTTGGGTGGTGAGCTTTGTATTCCTAATTACACCTTGCTCAAGCCTGAGCATGTAGCCCAGTTAGATGTTTGGTTGGAAAAATACAATGCAACTTTGCCCCCTTTAACTGAATTCATTCTCCCCGGCGGTACTCGTGCGGCAGCTCAGGCTCACGTATGTCGAACAGTTTGCAGGCGTGCTGAGCGATCGATTGTGCGTTTGGGTTGGGAGGAGCCTCTGTACGATGCTCCGCGTCAATACGTCAATCGCTTGTCTGATCTCTTGTTTGTGCTGGCGCGTGTACTCAATCGTGCAGCGGGTGGCCAAGACGTTCTTTGGAAGCACGAAAAAAAAGAGACTAAATAAATTAGTCTCTTTTTTGACGAAATAAAACGAAGCAGTTTATTTCTTTGCTTTTCTGCGATTTTTCACAGCTAAAGCTAAGCGTTGCAATACATTGACTGAATCTTCCCAGTTAATGCAGGCATCAGTAATACTCTTGCCATATTCCAACTTATTTGGGTCATCTTTACCTGGCGTGAATTTTTGTGCACCATCATTTAGGTGACTTTCAATCATTACGCCGAAAATTTGATTTGAGCCGGATTCAATTTGCTCGGCAATATTTTCTGCCACCACAATTTGACGCTCATGTTTTTTGCTGGAGTTCGCATGCGACAAGTCAACCATCAAACTGGCTGGAAGCTTTGCTGCTGCAAGCTCTGAGCAGGCCGCTTGTACATACTGCGCTTCATAGTTTGGCTCTTTACCACCACGCAAAATAACGTGACAGTCTTTATTGCCTTTAGTCTCCACAATAGAAACCTGACCATTCTTATGCACTGATAAGAAGTGGTGTGGACGGCTAGCCGCTTGAATCGCATCGGTAGCAATCTTAATGTTTCCGTCGGTACCATTCTTGAATCCGATTGGTGCAGAGAGGCCTGAGGCGAGTTCGCGGTGAACTTGACTCTCAGTGGTGCGTGCTCCGATAGCGCCCCAAGAAATCAAGTCAGCAATATATTGCGGAGAAATCACATCCAAGAATTCGCTTCCAGCTGGCATACCAAGACGATTAATTTCCATCAACACTTGGCGGGCAATACGCAAACCTTCTTCAATACGATAGCTCTCATCTAAGTACGGATCATTAATCAAACCTTTCCAACCCACAGTTGTGCGTGGCTTTTCAAAATAGACGCGCATCACAATTTCGAGTTCACCAGCAAAACGATCGCGCTCTGCGAGTAATCGCTGACAGTACTCAACAGCAGCGCGAGGATCGTGGATTGAGCAAGGTCCGATGATGACGAGTAGGCGATCATCTTT
>NZ_NCFJ01000518.1:0-1748 GCF_002281105.1 Polynucleobacter sp. 35-46-11 | reverse complement strand
CCCCACCCATCACAAACATCAGGGATGGATCCCAGTTACCAGCAAGATCCAGAAAATTGAGAATCTTTTGAGGATTGCTCATACCGGAAATGATTAAACCAATTCCGAATAAAACACCGATCAAATACTGGCTATAAAAATTGAAATGTCTTCTCATGATTTATAGGCCTAACAGATGGCGAATAACAAAAACAGTCAAAAACCCAGTACTCATAAAAGACAAAGTCGCCACTAAAGATCTTGGTGACAAGCGAGATAAGCCGCAAACACCATGGCCACTAGTACATCCCGAGCCATAACTAGAACCAAAACCGACTAACAAACCAGCAATAATGATTGCAATCCAATCTGCATCTATCACTGTAATTGTGTGAAGATCAAAAAATAAACTCCCCAAAAATGGTGCGCTCAATAAGCCTAAAACAAGACTTAGGCGCCAAATAACATCACCATTTTTAGGGGTGAGTAATCCGGAAACGATGCCACTAATGCCCAGAATACGACCATGCAGAATTACATACAAAGCAGCTGCAACTCCCAATAGGATTCCACCTAAAAAAGCGGGTACAGGGGAAAAAGCCAACCAATCTATCTGCATATTATTTAATCTAGCCTAAGAGTTAACTACAAGGATTGGGTGCATTACGCGACTCCAAATAACGCAGGGCTAAGTAAGCGCCAAAGATAAAACCTGGTAAAGCAAGTATTGAGCCTAAGGCTAATGTAGAGATGCCACTCAAGCCCTGACCAACAGTGCAACCGAGCGCTGTTACACCACCGAATCCCATCAAAGTCGCACCAACGAGATGATTCGCGGTATCTTCAGTATCACGAAAGCTCTCCCAACGAAATGACTTAGTAATGAGAGACACGCAAGCAGACCCAGAAATCATTCCAGCAACGGCAGCAATACCTAAAGTAATGATTCTTGAGGTATCGCTATAAAGCATTAACCAATCCAATGAAAAGGCGTAAGGCGCAACAAATGAAAGACTCTCCATGCGTCCAGAGTTGGTCACCAAAAAAACCTCTTCCAAGGTATTGGGATCTTCAGCAACAAAACCTAAGTTTCCAGAAATGAACCAGATTGCGCAAATAGCAAGGCCAACAAAGATTCCAGAAAACAGATTTTCTGCAGTCCAAAAGGCCTTATTTGCAAGAGCATATGCAATGAAAGCAAAGCCAATAATCAAACCCAGGGCAAGATGTAAGTTGCCCCTAGCAATGCCAATAATGGGGCTCAAAATACTTGGCAAATCTTGAGGTGTATTTAGGGTGATAAACACCGAGTCCAAGGTATTGATGCGAATAACACCAAGAAAGCCCCTCATGGTCATGTAGGCAGTTAAACCAAGAACAATAAACACAATGATGGACTTAAGATTGCCACCGCCAATGCGAACCAGAGTCTTACTTCCGCAACCTGATGCAAGCACCATGCCGAATCCAAATAGCGTACTACCTACGATGGTTGAGAGCCATAGAAGCTTACTGCTGGTATAGATGCTCTTAAGTGGATCAATAAGGCCTAGGTAGGACATGAAGGCAAATCCAACAATCGCTACGCCAATGGCCAGAAACCATTGCTTTAGACGACCCCAGCTAGACATAATATAAATATCTGAAACTGCACCCATGCTGCAAAAACCAGTTTTTTGCATTACGGCGCCAAGCAAAAAAGTAATGGCAAAGGTCGACCATAGAACTACCTTGCTGATACTGCTGATATCTACTGCTTCCATATTGAA
>NZ_NCFJ01000517.1:0-1752 GCF_002281105.1 Polynucleobacter sp. 35-46-11 | reverse complement strand
TGGCATTGCTGTCAAAGACGCGAATTTCACCGTCCACCATCGCTGGTGTTTTGGCATTGGGATTGATGGCCTTGAAAGCCTCCGAGTGCTGCTCGCCCTTGCGCGTGTCGACCGGAACGAGCTCATAGGGCTCACCAGTTTCTTCCAGATACAACGCGATCTTCAAGGGGTTGGGCGAAGGATGAAAGTAAAACTTGATCATGACGGATACCTTTCTTTGTGCGTGTGGATGAAAAGAAATCTAAATGAATGCGAGCCAAATACCGAGCGGCAGAAACGCCAGGCTCAACAAATGTCCGACGATGACGGTTGACGCTACCTTGTTGGGCTCCACCTGAAATTTGTCAGCGAGCATGAAATTGAAGACTGCGGGCGGCAAACATGCAAACAAAATTAAAGCGCCACGCTCCAGCCCTTGCAAGGGAATGAGCCAAAGGACCATAAACACAGCGACAAGTCTCGCTGTCAAAATCAGGACGCTTGACTGAACTCCCACACGAGCATCTGCAATTTGGCTACTGGCAAGCCTTGCCCCGAGGGACATCAACATCATCGGAACCAACACACTCCCAATCATGGTGCAGGAGGTCTGAACCCACTCGGGTAGCTCCCACCGCAATTGAGAGCTGGCAACACCCATCACAGTCGCCCAGACCAGTGGGTTGGCATAAACCATGCGCCAGTCAACTTTTCCGCTCATCACGCCAGCGCCCAGCGTGAAATGCAGAATGTTGGAGATCACCAGCAGAACAACAGCTGTTGCCGTACCTTCTGGTCCATAGGCCAGTGCAATCAAGGGGATGCCAATCGGGCCAACATTAGTGAACATGGCGCAGGGCAAAAATGCTTGCTGAGTTGCGCCAGAAAATTTCGTCAACGGCCAGGCGATCAATCCGCTCAGAAAAATCAATACGATCGACGCCCCGGTAAATGACAGGGCAGAAATCGGGTCAAACGATTTGGCAGACAGAGAGATAAAAATCAACACGGGCAATGCCACGTCCACGACCAGTTTGTTGGCCCCGCCCAGATCCGGTTTGACGCGTCGACTGTACAAAAAGCCAACCAGCACCAAGGTGAAGATGGGGAGCGTGATGGAGGCAATTTTCGAAAACACGGATCCTGAATCGGTAAGAACCACACTTTATACTTGGCATTGTCTTGTACTGAATGCAACAATACGTACATAAAAATTTGCAATTCGTACAAATGGATGCTCCTCGCCTAGATCGACTCACCGCCTTGCTGGGAGGACTTGGCCCCAACGTGACGCGGACCTCAAAGGCTGAGGGCTTTTCGCTTCACATCATCCAGACCGGACTGTTCGAGCTTTCTTCACAGAGCATTTCAGCCCCTCACCTGGACGCGCTGTCGCTATTGGTTTGCCCTGCGGAGTACTCGCTCCAAGACATCATCGAAGCCGATCAGCAATGCTTCATGAGTTTTGACGTTGTTTTTGATGGTCCCATGGGACCCAGCTTTTTAGCTGAGCTGTCTCAGCCAATCTCAATTGGCATGAAGGACGCTGACCCATCGCTCGTGCAGGTCATGACGCTCATTGCCACTGAAATGCTGGCCAGTCGTTGTGGCCAGCCGCTTTTTATCAATCGGGCAGGCGATATATTGCTGATCAGTTTGATGCGACACCTGACATCTCGACCGCAACAAGCCACGGGGCTGTTTCATGCCTTGTCAGACCCGCGAATTGCTCGAAGTTTGGTGGCCATGCACTCCAAACCCGCTCATCCATGG
>NZ_NCFJ01000516.1:0-1763 GCF_002281105.1 Polynucleobacter sp. 35-46-11 | reverse complement strand
TTGCTGATTAAATGCAACAATGTGTCCATATTTATTTGCTTTTAGTACAAATATGCCCACTCCCAATCTAGATAGACTGTCCGCCCTTCTGCAAGGGCTTGCCCCGCGAGTGTCACTTAATGATCAGCCCGTCGGATTTGGCTTACATATCCTGGTTGATATAAATCCACAAAAACTAGGCTCTTCTTTAGAGAATATGGTGCTACTCGTATGCCCGGCCCTTGATGATATGGTTTTGCCACCGCATGCAAAGAAGTGGATGAGCTTTGAGGTTGAACTAGATGGGCCATTGGCACCCATGTTTTTATCGGAGTTTTCAGAACAGCTTTTAATTAACTTAGAAAATGCAGACGCTTCACTCACTCAAATTGTGCGTTTAATTTCAAGTGAAATGGCAGCCACCAGATGTGGACAGCCTTTATTAATTAATCGGGCTGGAGATATTTTGCTGATTGGCTTGCTCAGGCATTTGGTTGCTCGGCCACAAAAAACTACTGGCCTATTTAGCGCTTTAGCCAATCCAAGAATTGCCAAAACCCTTGTTGCTATCCATGAGGACGCATCCAAGAACTGGTCTCTAGATGCCCTTGCTCTAGAAGCAGGTATGTCGCGTACATCGTATGCCCATCAATTTAAGAAATTGATGCAAATAACGCCCGGCAAATACATAGAAAGAATTCGGCTGAATTTAGCTCATAGACTCATTGTCGATGGCATAGGTTTAAAGCAGGCGGCACGTCATACAGGTTATTCAAGCGCATCTACCCTCTCGCGCGCAATGAGCCGCCTATCAATTAGAGAACAATGCGCTAAAACATAGAAGCAATAAGATTTGTACGAATTTACTAAGCTCAAATACCCCTTAATAAAAAGGGAGCGAGGACACTCGGGTCCCTTGATAAGCTATTCGCCAACAGTGGATTGAACTTGACCAGTTTTAATCCACTGAATAACTGCTTTTGTAGCGGCCTCTTCCCTGCCCCCCATCGAATGTAGGTGCGTTCCACCACATATGTCCCCCGTACCCTCACCGCCTTTTACTGTTATCAAATTATTTTTAGAATATGCCACAACAGTTGCATAAGGGGTATGGGAGCACTGATCATCGCCATGATGAATATTCAACACGGGCGCCCTCAATGCTGACATATCAAATGACTCCACTGAAGAGCCATAGCTTCTGTTGTAGTTATTAGCCACAGTCATGGATGCAGAATGAATACTGCCCTTTATTTCAGTACCCAGATTTTTAGCAAGCCACTTTGATGAGATTGTTCCGTAGCTATGGCCCATCACATAAAAATTTTTGATCCCATACTTTTCTTTCAGTAGAGTCATAATTTTTCTTACGTCATCGGCATGCTTCACAGAAGATCGATAGTCATCATTACACCCCAATGGCTTATTACCTGGTGTAACGCTATTTTCATCACTAGGGCAATCCATGACAACAAGCGCTATGCCAGACTGAGCAAACAACTCAGTATTGTTTTGTAAATAATTTAAGTTTCTTTTCCAATCATTTTCCGTCTTAATGTTGGCAATTCCAGACCAACCACGATAAAAGAGCAAAGCCGTATCTGTTTGCATGGAAGGCTTAAGCAATATCGCCCTTTGAACAACTGGAGATTTCGAAAAAACTCCCGACTCTCTTCCAACATCAGCTTCCAGAAGAATGGGGCTCATTGTTTGAGCGGTCACAGAGCCAAAACAAAAGAAAGCGCAGACGCTTAACAGCCATTTCATTTTTTATCCCTAGACTT
>NZ_NCFJ01000515.1:0-1766 GCF_002281105.1 Polynucleobacter sp. 35-46-11 | reverse complement strand
ACCGGTTGACAAATTCAAAAAGGAAGCCAAACGGTTAATTAAAAAATATCCTTCTCTCAAATCTGAACTAACTGAATTAGCAGCATCACTTTCTATTGAACCAACTAAAGGAACAGCTTTAGGAAATAACGTATTTAAAATAAGAGTCTCTATTAAAAGTAAAGGGAAAGGTAAAAGCGGAGGTGCTCGAATTATTACTTATGTAATTTCTCCTCAGAAAGAAGTTTATCTCCTTACTATTTATGATAAAGCAGAATTTGACTCTATTGATGATAAAATGCTTCGAAGAATCATAGCTGTTATTCCAAATGAGAGTTAGAACGTCACACAACATTGCATTGCAGCAATTGGTACCTCAGAATAAGCTCTCAGCCCAACACAAATCCAATCAGTAGTTCCAAGCAGCTCAGTTTTTCCAGCCTGCAGTAAATATTCTAATCTTTTGTAACTTTATTCAGCTCCAGTCCAAGCAGTAGTAAAACCATTACCCAACTACTTCAATACGTGGGACGTTGTAGGCAATTATAAATTGACACACTCAAATTAATATGGAAAAATACTCAAAGAATATCTTTGCTTTTTCATTCCTTTTGTTATTGACTTTTGGTTGTGGTAAAAATGGAGACAATCCAGTAACCTCAAGTTCAAATATCATTTTCACGACTCCTCCATTTGATTTGCAAGGTATCAATGCAAAGTTTGCAAAAGACATTGCTTATGATAGCAAGGCAAGAACGCAGTTCGACATTTGGCTTCCAAATTCAAGCACTCCGACGGGTTTAGTTATATATGCTCACGGAGGTGGCTTTACAAGTGGTGACAAAGATTTTGTCTATACAGTACAGTCAGGTGGTGCTTGGGATTTTCCAACAGACATTCGCTACTTGCTTCAAAATAATATTGCTTTTGCAACGATTCGTTATACTTATCTAAACAATACAGGTGAAACGGAAGGTGTAAAAAAACCCATGTCAGATGTAAGAAGAGCATTACAATATATAAGGAATAGAGCTACTGATTTCAATATTGATAAGAATAAAATAATTTTGTCAGGAAATTCAGCAGGAGCAGGAGCTTCTCTTTGGATAGCATTTAATAATGACTTTGCCAATACTTCAAGTAGTGACCCTGTTTTAAGAGAATCAAGCAGAGTAAAAGGCGTTGTTGCAAGAGAGACTCAATCAAGTTACAATATTGAAGACCGATGGGTAAATGATGTTTTTGTTGATTATGGTGTAACCTGGTCACAAATATTGGCAAATGAAACAGGGAATATTCAAAAAATATATGGAGTTTCCTCAACTGCACAATACAATACCCCTTCGGTAGCAACCTATAGAGCAGAAGTGGATATGTTGGCTTTGATGACTGCCGATGACCCTGAAATTTGGGTTAACAATACACTAAGAGATGTTGTGAATCCATATATCACATTTAGTACAGACATACCATCTCATCACGCCTATCACGCCAGAGAGTTGAGAGAAAGAGCAAATTTAGTAGGACTTAGAAATGTTACTTATTATGGTAAAAATCCAACAATATATTCACACCCAAGTAATGAAAGTTGGACACAGTTTTGCAAAAGGAAAATTAACGAATAACTGCCTACAACATAAGGCTTTGCGCAATTTGGGCTTCCATCAAAGGTCATTCATCTTTTGGAATTGCTAATCAACTTCAGTAATTTGGCTTTAGCTAATCGCGTCTTTAGTGGCCAAGCTAGCAATAAGATCAAAGATTATCCAAATTGCTCAAAGCCTGGG
>NZ_NCFJ01000514.1:0-1768 GCF_002281105.1 Polynucleobacter sp. 35-46-11 | reverse complement strand
TCTGGTTGCAGAAATTCTAAAATCTCGGACTTGCAACCTTCAAGCAAATACTGAGATTTAAGATAATTGTAACTCATCCAACCAGTCGAGACCCGACACTTATGCTATTATTTCACTGTATGAGGCTAATCGGCAACGTCAAATCGTGGATGGCGCCATGGAGGCTAAAACACAAACCATTCCCAACGGCATAGATTTGCCCAAATTTGCTGCCCAACGGTATAAAAGACCCAATAAGCTCATTAATGTGGCGTGTTTAATTGGAAGGGTTGTGCCTATTAAGGATATTAAGACCTTCATTCGTGCCATGCGCCTTGTTGTCAATCGTATTCCTGACGCTGAAGGCTGGATTGCAGGACCAGAGGAGGAAGACAAAGCTTACGCACAAGAGTGTCGGCAGTTGGTGCAATCGCTTGGTCTTACCGATCGAGTAAAGTTTTTAGGCTTCCAAAAAATTGATCAGTTATTACCTCAGGTGGGCATCACCGTTTTAAGCTCTATTTCCGAGGCTTTGCCACTGGTTATCTTGGAGGGTTATGCCGTAGGCGTTCCTACAGTAACAACCGATGTTGGCTCTTGTCGGCAGTTGGTTTATGGTTACAGCGAAGAAGATAAATTGCTCGGTGCGGCGGGGTGTGTGGTGAAGATTGCCGATCCAGAAGCCATGTCACAGGCTATTTGCAGTTTGTTAACCGATGAAATAGCATGGAAAAGTGCCAGTCGAGCAGCCATTGCTCGAGTTGAGAAATACTACACACAAACGCTGATGTTTGATTTGTATCAACAACGTTACAACGAAGGTTTAACATGGCAGGAATAGGTTTTGAACTCAAAAAACTGCTAAAGAAAAAGAGCTATGCTGGCTTACTGCAAACCTATGCCTATGCGGGTATCATTAGTTCTGGTCCTTGGGTTTTATCCATTATTGGGATTCTGGTTGTTGGCATTATTAGTGTTGGCGTTGTGGTGCCCAATATTTTAGTGAGTCAATTCCAGGTTACGGTTACTTATCTGATTGCATTTTCCTTAATCTATACTGGCCTTTCTCAGCTTATGTACACTCGTTACATTGCCGATAGATTGTTTGAAGATAGGGAAGACTTAGTTGTTCCCACATTAAATGGCTTATTGTTGGTTACGATTGCGTCTGGTGGCTTGATTGTTGGTGCTATTTCCTATTGGTTTTTTCCCGATCAAAGCCTTGTTTATCGATTTTTGATTGTTATTGGGTTTTGTGTAATATCTAGTATTTGGATAACTGCCATTTTACTTTCTGGCCTAAAACAATATATGCAAATTTTTTGGTCTTTTTTTGTTGGCTATAGTTTAGTTGTTGTGTTATCTTTCTGGTTGCGTTCTTATGGCCTAGAGGGGTTGCTGGCTGGCTTCATTATTGGTCATATGTTGTTGCTTATTCTCATGCTATTTCATGTTTATCGTAGTTTTCTAAAGGCAACCTGTGTTAGTTTTGCTTTCTTTGATCATACAAAAATCTATCTAAGTCTGCTTGTTTCTGGATTTTTGTTTAATTTGGGCTTGTGGGTAGACAAATTTATGTTCTGGTTTAATTCAGATACTGGACAACAAGTTATTGGTCCTTTGCATGCATCAGTTATTTATGACTTTCCTATATTTTTAGCTTATTTGGCCATTATTCCAGGTATGGCTGTATTTTTGGTAAGAATTGAAACCGACTTTGCTGACTATTATGATCGCTTCTTTACGGCTGTCCGAGAAGGTGCGACTTTAGAGCATATAGAGGTAATGC
>NZ_NCFJ01000513.1:0-1772 GCF_002281105.1 Polynucleobacter sp. 35-46-11 | reverse complement strand
GTGCGGATTGTGCGAAATCCTGATGTTGTCTCGACAGTCGAGCTGTCCATCGTTTAAGCCAATCTTGAAAGCCCGTATCCTGAAAAATGGGCATGTGGTCTAGTGCGCTGGTGCCAAGTGCTTTAAAGGTATTGGTGTAGTCCGTCTGGTTTTTTTGCATATACATGAGTAAGTCTTCAGCCAGTTGCATATCCTCCGACTCTTGGTTAAACAAGCCTAGTTTTTTACGCATGCCCGCTAACCAATGATCTAAAAACTTGCTTGGAAATTCTGCCAGCAAATCTTGCGCTATCAGCACGGCCTGTTCTTCATCAGTGTTCAGCAACGGCAATAAACTTTCTGCGAAGCGGAATAAGTTCCAATGCGCGATAGGTGCTTGGTTGCCGAACGCATACCGACCTTGCGTATCTATTGAGCTAAATACTGTTTTTGGATCGTACTGATTCATAAAAGCACATGGTCCGTAATCAATCGTTTCACCACACAGGCTCATGTTGTCGGTATTCATTACACCATGAATAAATCCTACATGCATCCATTGCGCAATTAACTTGGATTGGCTTTCAATCACGCGCTCAAGCAAAGCTGGATATGGATTATCTGTATCAATAATGTCAGGAAAATGACGTTGTATGCTGTAATCAGCCAAAGCCTTCAATACCTGCATATCATTCATGGCGGCGCTATATTGAAACGTGCCCACCCGAATATGGCTATCTGCAATCCGTGTCAGAATTGCACCCGGGTATGCATCATCACGGAACACCATTTCTCCACTGTAAACGACTGCTAGACTTCTTGTGGTGGGCACGCCGAGTGCATGCATGGCTTCACTCATAATATACTCGCGCAGCATCGGACCCAGTGCCGCACGTCCATCACCAGAGCGCGAGTAAGCGGTTCTACCAGCGCCTTTCAGTTGCACATCTACACGTCGCTTATCAGGTGTTATGTGTTCACCCAGTAAAATTGCGCGCCCATCGCCTAATATGTTAAAACCGCCAAACTGGTGCCCCGCATAGGCCTGAGCAATTGGACAAGCCGTTTCGAAAATTTTATTGCCGGATAAAAACGCAGCGCCATTGCTTATCAAGGCTTCGCTATCTAAACCAAGCGTTTGTGCCAGCTGTTGGTTAAAGATTGCAATCGCCGGGTTTTTGACCGTTGTGGGATGAGTTTTTTGGTAAAGACTGCTCGGCAACTGTAGGTAGCTGTTGTCGAAATTAAAGCCGAATGTATCTATGCCGGAAGTGGATGCAGTTTTCATATGCGCTATAGTTTACTAAATTACTAGGATACTAGTTTAATAAATATAGGCTCGCAATCAGAATCCGTATTTGGTGCCGTTAGGTTGAATTATTTAGGCTTGTGTGCGCTATAAAAATCTGCGCACGTTGTTAAGAAGTTGCTGCGCTTAGCAACGACGATCTGGTTGTATTAAAGTAATTTTGTGATTTCTTCTCTCATATCCAGGCGCATACTCAAGTACTAGTTTGACAAGCTCAGCTTGTCGTCTTGCCCCTGTTTTGGCAAGTACTTCTTTAATTTGGCTGTAAGCCGTATTGATAGAAATATCGTATTTTGCAGCATATTCAGTTGCGGTCATACCGTTCACAATCGAAAGTGTAAGTCTGGCCTCGGCTTTTGTCAGGCCAAAAATACGTGAGATATCAGCAAAATAGGACTCAATATCCCGTTTTGATTCAAAGATAAACATTACAATACCTGGTGCATTAATACCAAAAGCAGTTTTATCCAAGCGCTGCAACATA
>NZ_NCFJ01000066.1:0-10349 GCF_002281105.1 Polynucleobacter sp. 35-46-11 | reverse complement strand
TCGTCATCGTTAAAATCCAATACCTGATGGTAATGCTATGCAACTTTCCGACTTCAATTACGACCTCCCGCCCGAACTAATTGCCCAGCATCCCCTGGCCAATAGAACGGATAGTCGCCTCCTAGAGCTGAGGGCGAATGGGGATAATGCCGCCCAATTGATCGATCGGCAGTTCCCCGACATTCTTAACCTTATTAAGCCTGGGGATTTGCTTGTCTTTAATGACACCAAGGTCATTCCTGCTCGCCTGCACGGCAAGAAGGAGACTGGCGGGAATGTTGAACTCCTGATTGAGCGTATCAGCGGTGATAAGCAGGCCTGGGTACAAATTAGAGCCTCGAAGGTTCCCAAGACCGGCAGCATCGTACATGTGTACAACAAATTGGGTGAAACCTTCCCAGTTGAAATGATTGGTTATGACGGCCGGTTCTATGAAGTGCGCTTCCCTGAGAATGTATTTGACTTGCTTGAACGCTTTGGTGAATTACCACTACCGCCGTATATCGCACATCAGCCAGATCAAGAAGATGCCAATCGTTATCAAACTGTCGTTGCCAAAAATCCTGGCGCTGTCGCGGCCCCGACAGCCGGCTTACACTTTGATGAGGCCATTCTCAAACGACTGCATGAACTCGGAGTGAAGCAAGGTAGCGTTACCCTGCATGTGGGCGCAGGTACCTTTACACCGGTTCGCGAAGAAGATCTCAGCAAACACAAAATGCACTATGAGTGGTTCTCAGTTCCCCCAGAAACTATTTCAGCTATTGAAGATACTCACAAGGCGGGCGGCAGGGTGATTGCAGTCGGCACGACCAGCCTTAGAGCCTTAGAGAGCCTGGCTCAAACCCAACAAGCTAGCGGTGAAACCAATTTATTTATTACGCCGGGCTATGCATTCAAAACCGTCGATTGCCTACTGACTAACTTTCACCTACCAAAATCCACCTTACTCATGTTGGTGAGCGCCTTTGCTGGCGTAGACAATATCCGCAGTGCCTATCAACATGCCATTCAAAATAAATATCGCTTTTTTAGCTACGGCGATGCGATGTTCTTAACTAGACAAGCTCATGACTAAACCCGTTCACTTCAATATCTTGGCGCGTGACTCTGCGAGCCCTGCGCGCCTTGGTCAGCTTGACCTTCCTCACGGCAGTGTTCAAACGCCAATCTTTATGCCAGTGGGGACGTATGGCACGGTGAAGGCCATGACACCTCGAGATTTGAATGAAGCCAAAGCCCAAATTATTTTGGGCAATACTTTTCATCTGTGGCTAAGACCAGGCTTGGATGTCATTAAGAAGCATGGCGGCTTACATCGCTTCATGGGCTGGGATAAGCCCATCCTCACCGACTCTGGTGGCTTTCAGGTTTTCAGTTTGGGCGCCCTGAGAAAGATTTCTGAAGAAGGCGTGACATTTGCTTCCCCGATCAATGGCGATAAGTTATTTATGTCCCCAGAAGTGTCGATGGAAATTCAGGCGGTACTCAATAGCGATATCGCTATGCAGTTTGATGAGTGCACGCCCTACGAAATCAAGGGGCAAGCCACTTCAGAAAAAACCGCACGTGCCTCATTAGAGATGTCACTTCGTTGGGGTGATCGCTCTTTAAAGCGCTTTCGCGAGCTCGAGACAGGCAATGGTCTCTTTGGCATCGTCCAAGGTGGGATGTTTGAAAACCTGCGTGAATTTTCCTTAGACGCAGTCAGTCAACAGGGCTTTGACGGTATTGCCATTGGCGGTCTCTCCGTTGGTGAACCCAAACCCGAATTTGAACGCATTCTGAATTTCACAGCTCCGAAGCTGCCAGAGCACATGCCTCATTACCTAATGGGCGTTGGAACCCCTGAAGACCTGATGCTGGGGGTCAGCCTAGGAATTGATATGTTTGACTGCGTGATGCCGACTCGCAATGCCCGCAATGGCTGGCTATTTACCCGCTTTGGTGACCTCAAGTTACGTAATTCAGGCTACAAGGACGATGATCGTCCTGTGGACCCTACCTGCGCCTGCTATACCTGCAAAAATTTCACCAGATCCTACTTAAATCACCTCCAAAAGGCGAATGAAATCCTCGGATCACAGCTCAATACCATCCACAATCTATCCTACTACCTTCAACTGATGGAAGAGGTCCGAGAATCCCTGGCAAAAGACCGTTTTAGCGCATATCGCGAGGAATTTCATCAGAATCGCCAACGCGGCGTAGAGCCTGGACAGGATTAATAGCCCTCGGGTAGTAAATCAGCCTTCAAAGCCCCATACAGTTTAGAATTGCGGGTTTACGGCTTCGCTTTAAAAGCCTAAAACTAAAGCAGTTTCCAATTGGTAATTAATGGAGGTTTTGTATGTGGATTAGTAACGCTTTTGCCCAGGCTCCAGCTGCGGGCGCAGATTCCGGTGGCTTGATGAGCTTCCTTCCCCTGGTGTTGATGTTTGCAGTGCTGTACTTCATCATGATTCGCCCACAAATGAAGCGTCAAAAAGAAACTAAAGCAATGCTTGAGTCTCTTTCAGTTGGCGATGAAGTAGTAACTGTTGGCGGCATCATCGGCAAGGTGACTGCATTGAAGGATCAAGTAGTGACTGTTGAAATTTCTGCTGGTACTGAAGTGCAGATGCAAAAAGGCGCCATCACAACAGTATTGCCAAAAGGCTCACTGAAGTCTGCTTAATCAGCTTGTTTAAAAGTATCTCAATATGAATCGCTACCCTCTCTGGAAATACATAGTCATCCTATTTGCTTTATTAATCGGAGGACTATATTCATTACCCAATTTCTACGGAGAGGCGCCAGCGGTTCAAGTCTCATCCGCCAAACCAACCATCAAGGTTGATTTGGCGACTCAGTCTCGAGTTGAAAAAATTCTGACTGATGACAATATCAGTAACACCGGCATCTTCTTTGAATCTACAGGCAATGTAGGCTCGATCAAAATTCGTTTTAACAATACTGATATTCAATTACGTGCTCGCGACCTGTTGCAGCAGAAATTGAACATCGATCAAAACGAACCTAATTTCACAGTTGCATTAAACCTACTCTCCAATACACCGAGCTGGTTAAATGCACTCAATGCATTACCAATGCCCCTCGGCCTTGACTTGCGTGGCGGTGTTTACTTCTTACTACAAGTGGACATGAAGGGCGCTGTTCAAAAGAAGGTGACTTCTTTGGCAACAGATATTCGCAGTCAGCTGCGTGACAAATCCATTCGCCAACAAGGCATCGAGCGCAGTCAAGATTCTATTACCCTGACTTTCGGCAGTACCGAGGATGCTGAAAAGGCGCGCTCCGTCTTAATGACTAGTCAGCCTGATCTGACCTGGCAAATTAAGCCAACCGGTCTTTCTCCAAAACTCATTGGCGAATTTAAACCCACTGCCTTGAAAGAGATTCAAGATAACGCAGTAAAACAAAATATCGTCACATTGAATAAGCGTGTGAATGAGTTGGCTGTTAAAGAGCCAGTGATTCAGCAACAAGGTGCTGAGCGTATCGTGGTGCAATTACCAGGCGTACAAGATACTGCGCGCGCCAAAGACATTATTGGTCGCACCGCCACTCTCGAATCCAGATTGGCAGACCCCATCCTTTCTACAATTGCTGTTGGTGAGACTCCGCCTCCAGGCATGGACGTATTCCGCTTTGGCGAGAACCGTCAAGGCGTATTCAAAAAATCAGTCATTTTCAGTGGTGATCGCATTACTGACGCGAGTGCTGGCTTCGATCAAAATCAGCGCCCAGCCGTCAACATCTCTTTAGATGCTGCTGGTGGTCGTGTAATGCAAGAGGTCACTCGTGAAAACATCGGCAAGCCAATGGGCATGATCCTGTTTGAAAAAGGCAAAGGCGAGGTTCTCACCATTGCCACGATTCAAGGTGAATTTGGCTCCAAGTTTCAAATTACTGGTCAGCCGACTACCGAGAGCGCAAATGACTTGGCCCTCTTGTTACGTGCAGGCTCACTTGCAGCACCAATGGAGATCATTGAAGAGCGCACGATTGGACCTAGTTTGGGCGCAGAAAATATTGAGAAGGGTTTTAAATCCCTCATCATTGGCTTTGGAGCTATCTCTATTTTCATGATTGCGTACTACCTACTGTTTGGCACCTTCTCAGTTGTGGCGCTTGCAGTGAACTTATTGCTGTTGATATCTGTGTTATCGATGTTACAAGCCACCCTAACCTTGCCAGGTATCGCCGCGATGGCATTAGCTCTTGGTATGGCGATTGACTCCAACGTCTTAATTATCGAACGTATTCGCGAGGAGCTGCGTAATGGCGCTGCTCCGCAAACGGCCATTGCTGTTGGCTTTAATAAAGCTTGGGCAACGATCTTGGATTCAAACGTCACTACCTTAATCGCCGGTCTTGCATTGCTAGCATTTGGCTCCGGACCAATCAAAGGCTTCGCGGTAGTGCATTGCCTTGGTATTTTGACTTCAATGTTCTCAGCAGTCTTTTTCTCACGCGGCCTAGTTAATCTCTGGTACGGCAGAGGTAAAAAAGTTCAGAAACTCGCTATCGGCCAAGTTTGGCGTCCACAGGAGAAATAAGCCATGGAATTTTTCCGGATCAAAAAAGACATTCCCTTCATGCGCCATGCATTGGCGCTCAATGCGGTTTCTCTAATCACCTTTTTAGCCGCCGTCTTCTTCCTTTGGCATAACGGCCTTCATCTTTCAATTGAGTTCACTGGCGGTACGGTAATGGAGGTTACTTACCCACAGACTGCTCCTTTGGACTCGATTAGGTCGAATGTAGAAAAGTTAGGTTATTCCGATACGCAGATTCAGAACTTTGGTAGCTCACGTGATGTGATGATTCGCCTGCCACTACAAAAAGACGCTGAAGGGAAAATGATTTCTTCTGCCGATCAAAGTGCAGCAGTGATGAAAGCGCTTGAACCAGCCACCTCTGGTGTGAAGCTGCAGCGTGTCGAGTTTGTTGGGCCACAGGTTGGTCGTGAGCTTGCGATTGATGGGCTCTTAGCGCTGTTATTCGTGATTATTGGCATTGTGATTTACCTCTCTTTCCGTTTTGAGTGGAAATTTGCTGTCGCAGGCATCATCGCGAACTTGCATGACATCGTGATTATTCTTGGCTTCTTTGCCTTCTTCCAATGGGAATTCTCGCTCTCCGTGTTGGCAGCGGTATTGGCTGTATTGGGCTACTCAGTAAACGAGTCTGTGGTGATCTTTGACCGTATTCGCGAAAACTTCCGCAAATACCGCAAGATGAATACCCGCGAAATTATTGATAATGCAATTACCAGCACAATTAGTCGTACCATGATTACTCACGGCAGCACTGAAATGATGGTGTTGGCAATGTTGATTTTTGGTGGCCCCACCCTTTTCTACTTTGCTTTGGCATTGACCATCGGTATTTTGTTTGGTATCTACTCTTCAGTGTTCGTGGCAGCAGCTTTAGCGATGTGGCTAGGCGTTACCCGTGAAGACTTGGTGAAGGGTGAACGTAAGCCTGATGATGCCGCCCGTAATGATGACCCCAACTTTGGGGCACAGGTCTAAGACTTATCTAAGTAGTTAGCTTAGCGTGAAATTCTGATGCTCAAGGGCGGCTAATATTTTCTTAGTCGCGCCTTGATGCTCGATCGAGTAGGCTGTTGCAGCGCTCGACATCTTTGCCAGTTCGGCAGTATTCAATAACAATTCTTTTAAAGCCTCCATCAGGGCAATCGACTCACTTAAGATGAGCTCACCCTTGACACGCTTTGCAGCGCCCATCTCGATAGCATCTAATGCGGCCTGCTCGAAGTTATAAGTATACTCACCAAGCAACACTGGACATCCAGCAGCACAGGCTTCAATCAGATTCTGCCCACCAAAAGGAAGTAGGCTACCACCCATGACCACCAAGTCAGCAGCACTGTAATACATCGGCATCTCGCCCATTGAATCACCTAGAATTACATCTACATCTTGATCGACATTCGGCATCTCAGGCCACCCTGTACGACGGCGAAATCTCAAGCCAGCTTCATGAATTTGATTGGCTACATCAGAGAAACGCTCAGGATGACGTGGCACCAAACAGAGCAATGGCGCAATCTCAAGGGCATTAGAGGCCAAAAGGTCCTTCCAGGCCTTGAGGATGATCGCCTCTTCACCATCACGGGTACTGGCAGCACAAATCATCAAGCGCTGATTTAAATGCAACTCTTGCTTCCAAGCTTGACCTTGTTGAACTAAGTCTGAATCCAGCGGCACGTCAAACTTGAGATTACCAACGATCTCCACTTTTTTAACGCCAAGACTGCGATAGCGGTCAGCATCGAATTGTGTTTGAGCCAAGATGCCCGCAAATGCTTGAAATAAAGATCTACCGGCACTACCAAAACGATTCACGCGACGGGCGCTACGTTGAGATAGGCGAGCGTTTACTAAAAATAATGGTAGGCCGATTTCTGCGCAATAAAACACTACAGTTGGCCAAGCTTCAGTCTCCATAAGCAAACCGAACTTGGGTTTGAATGCGCGAATGAAATTAGCAACAGACCAGCACAGATCATAAGGAAGATATAGCTGGCGTAGCTTACCTGCGGCAATCGCTTTGGCAAATAAAGCAGCGCCAGTGCGACGGCCATTGAGTGTCATATGAGTTAGCAGAACTGTTTCACCACGTTCGAGATAAGCCTCTATCAGGGGCTGAGCAGCTCTAGTCTCACCAACAGATACCGCATGAATCCATACCGATCCCTCAGCAATCTTTTTGCCATAGGAAAAACCGAGGCGCTCAGAGAAGTGGTTTAAATATTCAGATGAGTGGCGTGTACGCCAGGCAAGACGAATGAATGCAAACGGCAATAAGAGATGCCAAAGCAGTTGATAAACAGCAAAACAGATCTTGGGGCGGGCACCGTATTGCGAATCCTGCGGTGCGCGCCCAAGGCTTGGAGTCAAACTCACTTTTTCAGACGTTCGGTCAACTCGACCGCCTTGCCTAAATAAGAAGACGGTGTCATCTCCAGCAATAAGGCTTTTGCATCATCAGGGATTTGCAAGCCACGAATGAAGGTTTGTAAATCGGCTTGGTTAATGCCTTTGCCACGAGTGAGCTCTTTGAGTTGCTCATACGGGTTCTCAATGCCATAGCGACGCATGACGGTTTGTACTGGCTCTGCCAATATTTCCCAGCACTCATCCAAGTCTGCAGCAATTGCAGCATGGTTCACTTCCAACTTGCCTAAACCACGCAAGGCGCTGTCATAGGCTAAAACACTATGGCCAAAGGCTGGTCCTAGGTTACGCAACACGGTTGAATCAGTCAGGTCGCGTTGCCAGCGAGAAATCGGCAATTTCTCGGCTAAGTGACGCAGTAAGGCATTTGCTACACCCAAGTTACCTTCAGAATTTTCAAAGTCAATTGGATTCACCTTGTGTGGCATGGTTGATGAACCAATCTCACCGGCTTTGGTGCGTTGCTTAAAGTAACCAATCGAAATATAAGCCCAGAAATCTCGGTCCATATCCAACAAGATTGTGTTGGCGCGGGCAATCGCATCAAATAACTCAGCCATACCATCGTGCGGCTCAATCTGAATCGTATACGGATTAAATGTGAGACCTAAACGCTTCTCAACAACATTCTTGGAAAAGTTTTCCCAATCGAAATTCGGGTAAGCAGATAAATGCGCATTGTAATTACCAACGGCACCGTTCATTTTTCCTAACAAGGGTACCGCTGCAATCGTTGTAATCGCACGCTCTAAACGTTTAGCGATATTAGCCAACTCTTTACCTAATGTACTTGGAGAAGCGGGCTGGCCATGCGTGCGAGATAACAAAGGCACCTTGGCATTCTCAATTGCTAAATCCGTTAATAAAGAAAGTACTTTTCTGAGTTGTGGCAACAACACTTCATCACGCGCCCCACGCAACATCAAACCATGCGAAGTATTGTTAATGTCTTCAGAGGTGCAAGCAAAGTGAATAAATTCACTAGCCTTCAACAAATCTGGTCGACCAGCTACTTTTTCTTTTAAGAAATATTCAACCGCTTTGACATCATGATTAGTAACTGCCTCGATGTCCTTAATACGTTGCGCATCGGCGTCAGAGAATTTTTCTGGCAAAGATAATAAAAAAGCTTCATCTGCCGCACTAATTTTTGGCACATCCGGCAGACCTGCAGCAGCCAAAGCCAGCAGCCAATGGATCTCCACAAACACCCGCTGACGCATAAATGCAGCTTCGGATAACCAAGGGCGTAAGGCATCTAGCTTTCCAGCATAACGGCCGTCTATAGGAGAAAGTGCATTGAGGGTAGAAATCGGCTGACTCACGAATATTGCCTTTACATTGAATATGTCAATAAACCCTGATTTTAATCGTTCTTGAGGGCAACCCAATTTGGCTATACTGAGCCACATGAAACTGATCGGATCCCTCACTAGCCCCTACGTACGCAAGGTACGCATTGTTTTTTTGGAAAAAAAGGTTGATGTAGACCTCGAACTCGAAAATGTCTGGGCTGCAGACACCAAAATTGCACATAACAACCCTTTAGGCAAGATTCCTTGCTTAATTTTGGAGGATGGTGAAGCCATTTATGACTCCCGAGTGATTGCGGAGTATGTTGATACCCTTAGCCCTGTAAGCAAGCTCATTCCAACTGGTAGCCGCGAGCGCGTCGCAGTCAAAACATGGGAAGCACTGGCTGATGGAGTAGATGATGCTGGAATTTTGGCTCGCTTAGAGGCGACCTTCCACCCGCCAGAGCAACAGAGCTCCGATTGGCTTGAGCGCCAAATGGGCAAAATTAACTCCGCGTTAGCCCAAATGTCCCGTGAATTAGGCGAAAACACCTGGTGCCATGGAAACCAGATAACCCTGGCGGATATTGCAGTGGGATGTGCATTAGGCTATATGTTGTTCCGCTTCCCGAATATCGCCTGGCAAGCTCAATATCCTAACCTAGACGCCCTATATCAAAAGTTGATGCAAAGGCCTTCCTTTGCTGAAACAGCGCCTCCAGCGGCCTAAATGAGGGCAATACTTAGGCGGAAATAATTCCACCGCCTAAGCAGATATCGCCGTCATATAAAACGGCAGACTGGCCAGGAGTCACTGCCCACTGGGCTTCCGGAAAAGTCAATTCAAAGTTCAAGGGCCCTTCTACTCCAGGAGCCAGAGAGCATGCTGAGTCTACTTGGCGATAACGGGTTTTTGCTGAATACTGCCCTGGTGAGGGGGCTACTCCATCAACCCAGCTAGCATCTATTGCAGAGAGCTGATTAGCCAATAACCATGGATGTTCGTGACCTTGCGCCACATATAGAGTGTTGCTCTCAACGTCTTTACGGGCTACATACCAAGCATCGCCATTGCCATCTTGACTGCCACCTAGGCCAATGCCCTTACGCTGCCCTAAGGTAAAGAAGGCAAGTCCCATATGCTCTCCAACGACTTTACCTTCAGGGGTTTTAATGGGCCCTGGGGTACGCGGCAAGTAGCGGTTTAAGAATTCCCGGAAAGGGCGTTCACCAATAAAACAAATACCGGTGGAATCTTTTTTGCGCGCATTGTGCAAACCAATTTGCTCGGCAATCTTGCGCACCTCCGTTTTTGGAATTTCTCCCAAAGGAAATAAAACATTTGCTAGCTGAGATTGAGTCAGGCGATGCAAGAAGTAACTTTGGTCTTTGCTGGCATCTAATGCCTTTAATAACTGTACACGCCCACCTTCGTGACGAACCCGTGCATAGTGGCCAGTAGCAATGGCATCGGCACCCAAGCTCATGGCGTGGTCTAAAAAGGCTTTGAACTTAATTTCTGCATTACAGAGTACATCGGGGTTTGGGGTTCGCCCTGCGGCGTATTCCCGCAAAAACTCAGCAAATACGCGCTCACGATACTCGGCAGCAAAATTGACCGCTTCAACATCAATTCCAATCAAGTCAGCCACGGACACCACATCTAGCCAATCTTGGCGGGCGGAGCAATACTCATCGCTATCATCGTCTTCCCAGTTTTTCATAAAAAGGCCAATCACTTCATAGCCTTGCTGCTTGAGCATCCAGGCTGCAACAGACGAATCCACTCCTCCAGACATGCCCACGACGACTTTGGATGGTTTTGAGGCAGGTATTGCAGAAGAATTGAGCGGGATCATCAAAAAATGCGAGAATTCGACATAAGCTAAAACCCCTATTGTAGAAGCCTTAACTCAACTTAGCCCCAGAGCTAAAGTGAAATGGCGTAAAACGTAAGGGTATCCATATATATGTGTATTCGCGTATATATACCTAAAATAGATTTTTTTTGAATCATTAGCATTTGGAGACATGCCATGCGCATAGGAGTACCGCTGGAAATCAG
>NZ_NCFJ01000512.1:0-1782 GCF_002281105.1 Polynucleobacter sp. 35-46-11 | reverse complement strand
AACAAATGATAGTAAATAAAACGGGTGCATCTTAACTCGATTAGATGGACTAATAGTGATTAGTGAATTGAAAAGCTGGTCTACATCACTCCAATCACATAGCTTCATCTTGCAATGAATTAAGGCTGCAATGTTCACACTTTTTTCAGAGCCTATAGAAACTGATTTTTTGTATGAGCTAAGAGCATCACGTGGTCGTTTTAAATTGAGAAGCGCATTGCCCATATTTTCATATGCATCAGCATAGTCTGGCTGCAAATCGATTGCTTTTTGATAACATGCAACAGCAGCTGTATATTCTCTAAGATCTTGTAATAAATTACCCTTATTGTTATGAACTTCGGCATAGTTCGACTGAAGTGCTATAGCTAGATCATAACTCTTCATAGCTTCATCATACCGCTGAAGATCTTTTAATATATTTCCACGGTTAGTGTGTGCAAGCCAGTTTTTTTTGTCCAACTTAATTGCAAGATCAAATTTTGTTAGCGCTTCTTGTCGATTATTTTTAAAGGCACTTAGTACACCTAATAAACGTAATAACTCAGAATTCCTTGGGCTCATTTTCATGGCTTGATTAAGTAATCGATGAGCGCCATCCAAATCCTCTCTCTGGATATATTCAATTGCGAGATTCATCAAGTATCCGACCTGAGGATTCATTTGGAGATATTAAATGTAAAAACGGGTTTTATAAGGAAAAAAGGATTTACAGCAAATTTCTGTAAATCCTTGGTATATTTTGGTGCCCCTTGTCCGACTCGAACAGACCACCTACTGATTACAAATCAGTTGCTCTACCAGATGAGCTAAAGGGGCAACGGATGATATTTTAACCTATTTCACAACCGTCAAGGAAGGTCTCCCGACTTTTGGCTTTTGGACTTCACCGGGGATATCTTCTTTTGATTGTTTATTCGACTGCTGATGCTTTGGATCAAATGGGAAGGACATTCCCTGGCCATTTTCCCGCGCATAGATTGCTAAGACATGGCTTACGGGAACCATGATTTTTCTAGGTATACCGCCAAACCTAGCCTGA
Source organism: Polynucleobacter sp. 35-46-11 (assembly GCF_002281105.1). Taxonomy (NCBI): domain Bacteria; kingdom Pseudomonadati; phylum Pseudomonadota; class Betaproteobacteria; order Burkholderiales; family Burkholderiaceae; genus Polynucleobacter; species Polynucleobacter sp. 35-46-11. Next base: position 740 of record NZ_NCFJ01000512.1, on the reverse strand, counting down.
AAACTAATCCAGTCGTTATCCATGTTCAATTGATGGCAAGCCTCTAGGGATAAATTTAGAACAATTTCATTGTTCTTCACAAATTCCATGGGAACTTCTACATTTTCATCCACGAATGCCGCAATAAACGGCGTAAAACCAAAATCCGTACACCACTGATGTAGCGCACGGATTAGGTAAGGTTTATTACTAGGTATCTCAGACATACTCATGAAGCTGCCTGAAAATGCACCGCTTAGCGGCGCATTACCTTTTCTGAAGGAGTTAATGCCTCAATGTAAGCAGGTCTACTAAAAATACGCTCAGCATATTTCAGTAAGGCTGCAGCATTACGCGAAAGATCAATGCCATAGTGCTCTAAGCGCCACAGTAAAGGCGCAATAGCCACATCAAGCATGGAGAACTCTTCACCCAACATGTACTTATTCTTCACAAAAATGGGAGCTAACTGAGTCAGGCGATCACGAATTGCTAAACGTGCTTTTTCATGAACTTTTTCTGCAGCCTTACCTTTTTCATTCTCTAGGGCAGCTACGTGCACAAATAACTCTTTCTCAAAATTGAAGAGGAAGAGGCGTGCGCGTGCGCGTGCTACAGGATCAGGCGGCATTAATTGTGGATGAGGAAAACGCTCATCAATGTATTCATTGATGATGTTGGATTCATACAAAATTAAGTCACGCTCAACCAAGATCGGAACTTGGCCATAAGGGTTCATTACCGAGATGTCTTCAGGCTTG
>NZ_NCFJ01000511.1:0-1784 GCF_002281105.1 Polynucleobacter sp. 35-46-11 | reverse complement strand
GTGAATGAAGGACGAATGACGACCGGGAAACCTAAGCTACCGGTTTCTTTCTGAATACGCTGCTGTACTTCATGCGCTTCATCCATTGAGTGCGCAATACCCGACTTAGCAGAGCCCAGACCAATTTTGGTCATCGCATCTTTAAACTTTTGACGATCTTCTGCTTTGTCAATGGCCTCTGGTGAAGCACCGATCAATTCGCAACCGTATTTTTCAAGAACGCCGTGACGATGCAAATCGAGTGCACAGTTCAAGGCAGTTTGTCCGCCCATAGTTGGCAAAATTGCATCCGGTTTCTCAGTAGCAATAATGCGCTCTACCACTTCCCAGGTGATTGGCTCGATGTAAGTCACATCCGCCATCTCTGGGTCAGTCATGATGGTTGCGGGATTGCTATTGACCAAGATGACTTTGTAACCTTCATCACGCAGAGCTTTACAAGCTTGCGCACCAGAATAGTCAAACTCACAGGCTTGTCCAATCACAATCGGACCAGCACCAATAATCAGAATGCTCTTAATGTCGCTACGCTTAGGCATTATTTGCCCCCCTTATTACCAACAGCGGCAGCATTCATGAGCTCCACAAAACGATCAAATAAATAGGCAATGTCATGAGGACCTGGTGAGGCCTCAGGGTGACCTTGGAAACACAATGCAGGCTTATCTTTCCAAGCCAAACCTTGTAGGGATCCGTCAAATAAAGAGACGTGCGTCACACGAATGTTGTCAGGCAGGGTATTCGCATCGACTGCGAAACCATGGTTCTGGGAGGTAATCGCTACGCGCCCAGTATCTAGATCTTTTACAGGATGGTTTGCACCATGGTGACCAAACTTCATCTTCAAAGTTTTAGCACCGGCGGCCAAGCCCATGATCTGGTGACCTAAACAGATGCCGAAGGTTGGAATACCCTTTTCAATAATTTCTTTTGCAGCGGCAATCGCATAATCGCAAGGCCCAGGATCTCCGGGGCCATTTGAGAAGAACACGCCATCTGGATTCATCGCCAATACTTCAGCAGCACTAGTTTGCGCGGGAACAATCGTTAACTCACAGCCACGCTCGGTGAGCATGCGCAAAATATTGCGCTTCACACCAAAGTCATACGCGACGACTTTTTTGATCGCCTTACTGGTATCTAAACTTCTGTATGCAGGTTTGCCATCTGGACCATGGAGATCCCACTCGGCTTCGTGCCATTGATATGGGGACTTGGTAGTTACTACCTTAGCCAGATCTAAACCAGCCATGCCTGGGAAGGCTTTAGCCAATTCCAAAGCTTTCTTACCGAGAGCCTCTACATCATCACCCATCTTGCCAGCAACGATTGCGCCAGACTGAGCGCCCTTGTCTCGAAGAATGCGGGTCAGTTTGCGAGTATCGATACCTGAGATGCCAACTACACCCGCCTTAGTCAAATAGGCATCTAGAGTTTCTTCAGAGCGGAAATTCGATACGCGCTTGGAAAGATCTTTAACGACCAAACCAGCAGCATGAATTTGGTCCGACTCAGCATCTTGACCATTCACCCCAACGTTACCAATATGGGGATAAGTCAGAGTAACAATTTGGCGTGAATAACTAGGATCAGTAATGATCTCTTGATAGCCAGTGAGTGCGGTATTAAAAACGACTTCGCCGGTAGTTTCGCCAGGGGCGCCAATACTCAGACCGGGAAATACAGTGCCGTCGGCTAGAGCCAACACGGCGGGAGGAAAAGAAGGAAGCAAGGGTGACAAACCATCTCCAGTCCCTGCTCCATCCGACGCTCAACACCCCAAA
>NZ_NCFJ01000510.1:0-1789 GCF_002281105.1 Polynucleobacter sp. 35-46-11 | reverse complement strand
GTGTGACAGGTTGATTGAGCTATACGCACACCAGCACAACATTGATATGAAGAGTTTTGCTTGGATTGCCTTGGGTTCTGAGGGCCGCTCTGAGCAAACCATTGCAACCGATCAAGACAACGCCCTGGTGTTTGCGGGAGAGGCTAGCGATGCTGTTCGGGAAAAGTATCTTGCTTTTGCTCTAGATGTGAATAAGGCCTTAGACGTTTGTGGCTATCCATTGTGCAAGGGTAATGTGATGGCAAGTAACCCGAAGATCTGTTTAAGTGAGGCCGAGTGGAATCGTAAGTTTGCCCATTGGATTGATGAAGGTTCTGGTGAGAATTTATTAAACGCCAGCATTTACTTTGACTTTAGAAGAGTTGCGGGCAATCCCGACTTACTTCTGAAAATGAAGGAAATCATTCTGACTCATGCCCCTCCCAATCTGCGTTTCCTGAAGCAGTTGGCAGACAATTCATTACGTATGAAGGTGCCTATTACTTGGCACGGCGGTTTGGACACGATTAAGCTCGATGGTAAGCAGTGCATCGATTTGAAAAAACATGGCACTGCTATCTTGGTGGATGCGGCACGAATTTATGCTTTGGCAAACGCCATACCTGAAACCAATACCAGAGAGCGTCTCATAGCAGTGGGTCAGGCTTTAAAAATCCCTGAGGCAGAGTGCATGTCCTGGGTGACGGCATTTGAATATCTGCAGATGCTACGTTTATCGATTCAGATTGATGGTCATGAAATCGATGGCAATCCAAATGCCATTGAGCTCAATAGCTTGAATAATATTGATCGACGTATTTTGAAGGAGTCCTTGAGCGTCACACGAAACTTCCAGCAGCGCCTCGAGCGCGCATTTGGTCAATAAACATGAATATCGATTGGATTAAGGGCTTGTGGGGCGCGGCACCCATGGATCCATATCGTTGGGTTGTGCTGGATGTAGAGACGACTGGCTTAAACACCCGTAAAGCCAGTTTGATAGAAATTGCTGCAATCTGCATTCATTTAGATCCAGTGACCCAAACTCTAAAAATTGATCTGGCTGATAGCTTTGAGATTGTGCTCAAACAGCAAACCATCAAAACATCTGATAAAGAAAATATCTTGCTGCATGGCATTGGGGTGCAGGCTCAAAAGGCGGGTGTTGATCCAGCTACTGCGCTACTCCAGTTTGAGGAGTGGATTGGTAATGCTCCATTGTTTGCCTTTCATGCGGTATTTGATGAGGCGATGATTCAAAAAACCTTTAAGCAATTCTTAGGGCGAAAGATAAAGAATGCCTGGATTGACATCGAGCCATTGGTGGCGAAGTGTCATCCTGAAGTAAAGGCTAAATATATGGATGACTGGATGCAGTTTTTGGGGATTGAGTGTGCAGTACGTCACCAGGCTGCAGCTGATACCTTTGCCACTGCAGAAATCATGATGCAGATTTGGCCACTATTAAGACAGCATGCCAGCTCAATTGAAGAGATTGAGCAGCTCGAGAAACGTCTGCGCAAATTGCCTCGTCACTAATAAACCCCGCGCAATCCCTGAAGGGCTGGGGTTTGACTCAATTAAGTACTTGTTTCTTATAAGGAAATCAGGGGTTAATACCTAGCAATTTTTAGGGTTAATACTAGTTATTTCTTTTGCCAATACCCACGATATTAGCGATTAATGATAAATAGCTGCGTATTTTGCGGTTATTGATCGGATAGGACTCTGGGGAAACCTGGAATTATGGTTATAACTAAAGCGATTCTCTGGAGGGAATATGCAACATTCTCATGACGCTCACGGCTAC
>NZ_NCFJ01000509.1:0-1792 GCF_002281105.1 Polynucleobacter sp. 35-46-11 | reverse complement strand
CCAGGAATATGCTGACTATCAGGAGCAGCAACGCCAAAAAAACATGGCAAAAGAGGTCGAAAAGACAATTGATAAAACGCCATCTTGGTTTATTCAGCCGCCTGTTGAAAATAATGCGATTTATGCAGTAGCGACCGACTATTCAACTGACCTACAGTTTGCCGTAGACAAAGCAATGCTCAATGCCAAAGTAGGTCTTGCAAGTCAGATTAGCAATAAGGTCTCCTCAAAGATGAAGGAGTTTGCACAAGAAACAGGCACTAGTCGTGATCCGCAGCTGATTCGTGAAATTGAGAGAGTTTCTACCGAGCTCGTTACAGAGGTCAACATTCCAGGCTACACCATCTCAAAACGAGAAATCATGCAGCAAGGCACTGGTTTTAGGGCTTACGTATTACTACGCTACCCATTGGGCGACGCTAACAAGATCGTAGTTGAGCAAACTAAAAAGAGCGCTATTTTAGATTCAAAACTGCGTGCATCAAAGGCATTCCAAGAGTTGGAAAAAGATATTGCTGATAGTAAGAAAGAGTAATTTAGGCTGCTGGATATCCTGGGGCTAAGAGCCTCAGGATTAGGATTTAATCGCTGATTTTCTTAATTTTTTCTTAATCTTTCCTCGATACAGTTGTGTGTATGGAGGAAATCATGAAAATTATATTGAAGGCAGCGCCATCGCTATCTTTGCTGATCAGTGTGGGTGCTTCCCAGGCGGCTGATCCCCAAACCTTTCTAAAGTTGTACTCTGCAGAATCACAAGAGGCTCCTTCGGTCCAAAAGGGCGAAAAGTTCTTTTCATCAAAGCACGGCAATGAGTGGAGTTGTTCTTCATGCCATGGAATGCCGCCAACAGGTGAAGGCAAACATGCCTCTACCAATAAGGCGATCGCCCCCTTAGCGCCTAGCTTTAATTCTGATCGTTTTACTGATTCAGCAAAAGTCGACAAGTGGTTTAAGCGTAATTGCAATGATGTGCTAGGTAGGGCATGCACACCATCTGAAAAGGCAGACGTATTAGCCTATCTATTAAGTCTTAAAAAATAAGGTGAGCTTAATGAGAAAATTTTTTACTGCAGCAGTTATGTATCTTGTGGCAAACATGTGTTTTGCAGATGGCAATCGCCTCCCAAACTCGATTCCGCCGATCGTTAAACAAGAATGTGCAAGCTGTCACACGCTTTATCCACCTGCATTTTTGCCGGTAGATTCTTGGAGACGCATCATGGCTGGTCTGGAGAAGCACTATGGAACAGATGCATCAGTTGATGCAAAAACTAACCTTGCCATTACTCAATGGCTCACGCAATATGGTGGGACCTATAAGCGTGTTGAAGGCTCTCCACCAAATGACAGAATTACAGAGTCCCCATGGTTTATTCGGAAGCACAAAGGCGTATCTGCTAGCGTATGGAAAAATCCCAAGATAAAAAGTGCTTCAAATTGCACCGCATGCCATACCGCTGCCAATGATGGTATCTATGAGGATGACTCGATTAGGATCCCAAAATAATGAATATCAAACTTAAAAAAATACTAATCTGGGACTTGCCAACTAGATTATTTCATTGGTCACTAGCAATCTGCTTTATTGGCGCAGTCTTCACCCAAGAAAGCGAAAAGTACCGACTTTTTCACGTTACCTTTGGTTACACCATGCTGGGCCTGATTATTTTTAGGGTAATTTGGGGCGTCATTGGGACGAGGTACTCTCGATTCTCATCCTTCCTATTCGGATTTAAGGAAATAAAGGAATACATCCTGAGCTTAGTTTGTAATAGACCTGTTCATTATT
>NZ_NCFJ01000065.1:0-10470 GCF_002281105.1 Polynucleobacter sp. 35-46-11 | reverse complement strand
CATACAACAATCTTGGATACGGCCGGCTTGGTGGACTATCGAAGCGTAATTGGCTATTTCACCCAAACAATTATGAAGGATTTGCGCCTCATTAGTGGCTATGACATTTTGTACGGAAAAGTGAAAAATTTTGTTGAGAATGATTTATTTAATAAGGCAGTGGATTTAGAAAGTGCAAACATTTTGCGCAACTTATCTGAGCCTGCAGCAACAAGAACATTGATAGATGCATTTAAAAGCGCCATCAATGCGCTAACTATTCAGGATAGGGGTGATGCAGAGATTCGAGACTCAATTAAATTAAGACAAACTCGCCCGTTTGTTACTAAAGACCAGTCATATTTAGTCCCCAAAAAGAGCATTTTTAATAAGATTATTGGAGACAGTCATTTTGAGTTAATGTTCGCAAGTTATCTTGAGGCCTGCGAAGATATTATTTCTTATGCTAAGAATTATTTTGCGGTTAACTTTAAGCTCGATTATGTCAATGCTGATGGGGATATTTCCAACTACTACCCTGACTTTATAGTAAAAGTTTCAAGCAAAAATATCGTGATAGTTGAAACCAAAGGTCAGGCAGATTTAGATGTGCCCCTGAAGACCAGGAGGCTAAAGCAGTGGTGCGAAGACATCAACAAAGTGCAATCCAAAATACATTTTGATTTTGTGTATGTTGATATGGACGGATTTGAAAAATATAAGTTAGGTAGCTTTTCACAGCTTATGGAGACATTCAGAGACTATAAAGATTAGGTCGCTCTAATCTCAATCTGAACTTAAGCTTGTAAGCGTCCTGTAACTAGACGCTCGACTTGCAAAACTTTCAATATCTTTTTCCTGCCAATACAAACCTAGAGACACCCAAAACAATCCAGTTGTTGCAGGGTGAGCTAACCCTCTTCAAACGTCCTAAAAGTCGTCAATGGCAATGTCGTTTTAAGTTACCTAATGGGCATTGGCATGCAGCCTCCACCAACGCAGAAGACTCCGATTTAGCTGAAGCCCAAGCCTTAGCCATTTACGAAACTGTCAAAGTCAAGATTGGAGCTGGCTTGGCGGTTGTCACTAAAACCTTTAAACAGATCGCATTCGATGAGTTGGCAAATATGGCGCAAGCGGTGCATAACAAACTAGGTAAGCGCATCTATCGTGACTATGCCTTTGCTATTAACAAATATCTCATCCCCTTTTTTGGGCAATATAAGATTGGTCAAATCACCAATGAGTTACTGGGCGAATTTGAATCTTGGCGTATTAGTGAGATGGGCAAGACTCCCATGGCTAGCACTAAACGTAATCATGCAAGTGCGTATATCCGAGTAATTAACCTAGCTCGTGATCGTGGCTATATTGGGCTTAATCAAGCTGTACCACTATTGGATAGCAAAGGCAAAAAAAGCCAGCCTCGCCCTGCTTTCACGGCAGAAGAAATTAAAGAGTTGTTAAGTTACACAGAGACTTGGCAAAAGAGTAGCTATACGGACAGAACAGCATTGATGAGAACGCTATGCGCCTATTACATAGAGTTTCTAGTGAATACAGGCATTCGACATGGAACGGAGGCACTTCCGCTTAGGTGGAAGCATTTGCAATGGCATTGGATTGGGGAAAAGAAATATCTGCGGATATGGGTATCAGGTAAGACGGGGCCTAGATATTTGATAGCAAGAACTGCTGTGGTCAAGGTATTAGAACGAGTAATGAAGTGGCAGAAGTTGCCTTACTCGGGGCTTAATGCTGTGATTGAGGCTAAGGTTGATGCTTTGATATTTAGATTGCCAACGGGTGAGCAAATTAGCAATATGGAAAATATCTTTCGTAACTTAATGGTTCGTAGCAACATGAGGGTTGATGGCGGAGGTCAGAACAGAACCTTATATAGCCTACGTCATACCTATGCCACATTCGCCCTAGCAAGAGGGGTTGATATTCACACTCTGGCTAGGCAAATGGGTACTAGTGTTGGCATGATTGAGCGACATTATTCCAAGTTAACTCCTATGATGAATGCCGAGAAGTTGGCTTAAAACCTGTTCTAAATGGAACAACGTATTAAAACAACAGCTACCCCTGCAGTGGTAGCGGTCGTCTTAAACAGTAATGACTGCCTTATCAGTCGGGTTAGCTATACGTTCCGCGACTTTAAAGACTGCATTCGCTTCTGCGCCCAAATCCCATAAATCAGGCTTGAGATCGACATTTTTGCTGCTTTGCTTGATCTGCTCATAGCGTTGTTCACGACGAGCTTGCACAAACTCTCCAGCTTCTTTGTTGATAACAAACTTGATGGGTAATCGGGCAGAGATTTCAGCCAATGCCTTTTCCATTGCACGCCAATCCGTATCGTCAGGTTTTTTGGTAAACAAGAGCTTGGCAAATACATAGCCAGAGTTTTTGCTATCAAAGCTTAAAGGCTCTTCAATCTTATTGATGTCCTTTGTGCTTTTGACCAGTTCATCAAGCTTTGCACCTGTTAGCTTATTTAACGCATACCCCTTAGTCAGGCATTCCTCAAATGCATCTGCTGGAATTTGAGTAATCAAGTAGATATTGGTCCAACTTGCTGGCAGTTGATCCACATATTGAATAAAGCGTGGATATACCCGACCAATTGCAGAGAACTTGCGAACAGTACTGCTGTAGTCCTTAAGTCCGACTTCATCGCAAAAAGTTTTAAATTGAAACTTATCTAGCGATTGCTCTGCCTCATAAACCACGCGGCACATCTCTAAAGTGCTACGAGCAGTTTTCTCAACACCAGCTTTAAACGCAGTTACATACTCTTTGCGCTCTTTTGGGATGATTGCTGATGTATCTGCTGTGGCAGCCTCTACGCTGAGCTTACGTTCGTACTGAACAAGGCTTGTGCTGGCAGATTTTGATGCTTTAGCTTTGTCCAAGCCTGCCTGCATACGCTGCGCTTTATCTTTGTCCGATTCTTTGGGTTCAGATGATGCTACAGGTTTTGATGAGGGTTTGACTTCACCTTCCACCTCAAATACTTCATCAAAAGTCGATGAATCCTCAGTGATGACATTGGCATTCATATTGCGAATATCCACAGAAGGAGTGGTTGATTGTGCTGCTGATGGGTTTACTGCTTGGTTAGTTACTTCAATTACATTTTCCATTTTTAAAGCCCCTTAAAAATCAACTAGGCGGTAATGGCGAAAGTGCCTGTGTGCTTTGTTGATAAGGGCAACTCTACATTTTTGGGATTTTTCAAACAAATCACCGCGTTGTTTTATTTCCTTGACAGAAAATTCCGAAAAATTAAAGCCCCATGAACAGGGGCTTGTAGGGTGATTTTCTTTTTGAGAAAAATCACTACTTTTTTGTGATTAAGAAAATGTAGTGATTAAATTCTTAGCCGACTATCAAATTAATTCCATCGCATTGCGACACATTTCAGGATTGGCATCGATATATTTTTGGGTTACCGCAATCGACCGATGACCTGCGATTTCGGCTAAGACTCGCACACCAATTCCTTTTTGGGCGAGCGAGGTAATCATCGAGCGTCTTCCCGAATGGCTGCTTGCGCCACTAATGCCCGCACCTCGATAAAGTGAAAAGAACCATACGCATAAACCGTTGGGCGTGAATTTAAGTCTTCTATCAGTGTGAAAAAAAGCAATTGTGGGATCTTTGATATGCCTAGTCTTCAAATATACTTCTAATTCCGCTTTGAGTTTACTAGCGATAAAGACGGTGCGAGGATGACCGCCTTTGGTTTGCGCGGCAGATAGTCTTACTTCGTTTTTGATCGTGCCATCGTCATTGACAATGTCGCCTAACTTTATGGAGGCGATCTCGGCGACCCGCATCCCGGTCAAAAAGCTGGTGAGGATGAGAGCGCGATTGCGCTCGGGATATTTTCTAGTGCTTGCGTAACGCAGAACTTGATCAATTTCTGCTTGGGTAAGGGTTTTAGCTTGAGCCATTTGTAAATCCTTTCATAAATAAAAAAGCACATACAAGTGTGTTTTCTTATTACAAATAAAGCGACCGAGAGCTTTTAAGCAAAGATCTTCCAAGAATCAATGAGTTACAAAATCAGGTTAAGAAAAGTAGAGTTTTCTTAACCTATATTTGCTTTAAATATTTATGCCAAATCCCTAGTGCCTGTCGTCTTTAGACGACGATCTGAGTGCTTCATACAGCAATAGCTCAAATCAACCCTGCACGCTATTTGATATGCGCCCAGCAACAAGGCGTGTGATGCCCCAAAATCGTTGCGTGTAGAGCTTTTTTGAGGGGTTTTTATTGTTTTATGTTCAAGTCCACGTTCGTGGCAACAAATACAGGCTTGTTGGCGCCCATGGCTTTACAGTGATGTGCTTTTAAGTCCCACTCATCATTTGTTCCATTTAGAACATCATCAATTTCAATATGCACTTCACCCGTAGTTTGTAGGTAAATGCAATAGCCATCGACCAGCTCTTTAGATTTAGTTAGGGGTTCGTAATGCACAATCCATGACATCACAAGATCGGGCGTATTCGCTACCCCGCAGGCTTCAAACTTTTTGAGAGTAGCGATTTGTTGATCTGTCTTGGCGGTATGTTGGAATTGTTCATATTCATAAAAATCTACTAGATACTTTTGGTTTGGATTATGAAGCTCCACCGATCCGTTATAGATGGCTCGTCTAAATAATCCCTTGCCAAATAGGGTGTTGTACTTCTCGTTGATAAAGCCTCTGATTGCGATTTCTCTCATTTATTTTCTCCTTGTGTTCTTAATTGAGTTCTTGTTGCTAGTTCCTTGGTTGGTTACAAGAGAGATCAGAAGAGATCAGTTGCAGTAAAAGTCGCAGATCTCAAAAGAGGAGTTACGAAGTTGTGTTACTTGGTCACAGTTACTCATTTGCCACTACGAGTAACTTACTAGCAACTACTCAAACTCAACTATGCAACTTCTTTTTCTTCTTGCGACATCTACTGTGTAACCAAGCAACTCGCAAAAATATTTATGACAGCTCAATAAAACCCGCATTTTTTCTATCCAAAATGAGTCGAAATAGAAGAATTGCCAAAAAGAGGTCGACCTATCTGGATGATTGAAAACAAACTGCTTGTGCCCATTAACCAAAAGGAGAAAACAATGAGCGCATTAAGTAACTTAAAACTAGTAGCAGTTAAAAAACCAACCCATATGCCTGCCGTCGTGATTCGCAGAAACAAACTTGGATCAAAACTTTGGGAGCAGATTCAGTTGGCCAAAAGTCAAATGGATGGCACGCCGTTTGTAGTGATGAAATACCGCTCAATTAAAGACCCTCAAACTGGATTGCGTAAGCAAGTGGAGGTTCCAAAAAGAATTAAGCCCTGGTGGTTCCAATCAGAACAAGGCAAGGTTTGCGTCTCTGTGAAGTATGGAAGCTGGACCATAGAATTGGCAAAGGGCAAGCCCAGTGTTGAGGTGGCTAGTGGCCTTGAGCTAGTAAAGGCATTGGAGTCGATTAAGTCGGCAGTAGAGGCGGGAGAATTAGATGCTCAGATAGAAACTGCAAGCGCCAGCTTGAGGAGTGGGTTTAAGCGATAGTGATGTTGTTAATGGCCACGATATCGTTCGTGGCCATCCAGGGATCTAGGAAATATTTAAACACTTAACAGCGTGCCTAAATATCTCTATGAAAACATATCTAGTAATCCTAAAAATCGGCGGCATAGAAGTAACAACAACAATTCAAGCGTTAAATGAGCAGCAAGTAAAAGCTTTAGCTCGCAGTTGGGGAGCACGCATATATTGGGTATGAAAGAGCTTTAAGGCAGCGCCATCTTCGCAAACTTGCGGGGTGGCCCGATCATGGTTCGACTAAATATCTATATGAAAAGATACAAGGCAACTGTTAATGCCGCTGGAATGTGGGTGGAAACTATTCTCTATGCCCAAAATCAAGCTCAAGCATATAAATTATTCCAGGCTATATTCGGGAGCAGTAATGTTCCACATCAACCATTGCAGATTGGTTAGCTATGCGATTCAATGAAATAGCCCCTCAAAAGCCATTAAGCCCAGAGCAAGCCAGACTTAAATCAATGAAAGATCGAGTGAAGCAAGATCAGCAAGCTGTTAAAGCCGAGCGAGCCAGGCAGAAGATTAAGTCTGGCCAAGTTGAGCTTGGGAAGGCTGCTCATTTAAATTAGCCAGATAAAGGTTCGTTGTTTTTATAATACAAAATATTGATAAGGCGGCAACAGTGCTTATTGCTAAAGAGTAAAATCGACCTACTATGTTTAATGAGCGCAAAGTGGCCCAAATGGCTACTTTCTTTTTGAGAAAAGAAAGTAATGCCCGCATGTCACATCTTAAATTGATGAAATTACTCTATCTTTCAGATAGAGAGGCCATCAAATCTTTTGGAATGCCAATTTCCGGAGATCTTTATGTATCAATGCCTCATGGTCCCGTGCTTTCAAAAACCCTAAATCTGATGGACGGCGACATTGAATCTCAGGATGGTGGTTGGGAGTCTTGGATTTCTGACAAAGAAAATCATGAAGTAGCTGTTCGTTCTTCAGTGGCGCACCGAGAACTTGATGAATTAAGTAGGGCTGAGCTCGAGGTTTTGGAGATTGTGTGGGGTAATTTTGGTGGGATGGATAAGTGGACAATTCGGGATTGGACCCATATTAATTGTCCGGAGTGGCACGACCCAAATGGGTCTTCTTATTCTCTGGAGTTTGATGACATTGTCAAGGCACTAGAGAAAAGCAAAAAATTTGATAAAGAGACGGCAGCTCAAATCATCGTCTCACATAAGTCAGCTCAGGATATAGATAATTTATTTGCTTCAATATGAAGCTTTTTCTCCCTTACAAAAGGGCGGCGCTCCTGATACCTTCAGGGCCAGATGATGATCCAGATCGGAAACATTTGTTTATTCTGCTTAGCGATCCATTAAACATCGAATCTCTGCAATGCAATTTACTTGTACCAATTAGCACTCGAGATCACTTAAGAATGCAAGATTTAACTTGTGAGCTTTCAAAAGGGGATCATGATTTTATTAGGCACGATAGTTTTGTATTCTATGCAAAGATGAGGCATGAGGAGACAAGTAAATTGCTTAAGGCCGTAGCGCAGGGAACGTTCATATCACATGAATCCTTACGAGAGGATATATTTGCTCGAATTGTTACTGGCGCCATAACTTCTAAATTTACGCCGTTAAAGTATGTGCATCTCCTTGCGCCTAAGTCATAGGCGGTCTAAAGGCAATCCTCCGCCACATCAGCTAAGTCGCACACCGTTAAGAAGGGTCTGCCATCCCCACTCCGACAGGATTTCCCTATAAATCAATAGAGTTGGCTACAGTAAGCCCATTTTGTGTAGCTTAAAAACAGTTCCGCTATAATCTTAGCTCTTGGCCTGGTAGCTCAGTCGGTAGAGCAGAGGATTGAAAATCCTTGTGTCGGTGGTTCGATTCCGCCCCGGGCCACCAAGAAATACCAAAACCACCTTCGGGTGGTTTTTTCATCTGTATTGGCGGCTGGCATTGCTTTCCTTGAGATGATCTAATCATGAAGTCTTGTTTTAAATGACAATACAGATTCATAATAAAAACAGGGAGACGGTATGTATAAGCTCGTAGCCTTTGATGCCTATGGAACTTTATTTGATGTCTATTCCATGAGGCAGTTGGCAGAAGAATTATTTCCGGGTCATGGGCAGGATTTTGCTTTGATGTGGCGTGAGCGCCAAATCGAATACACCCGCTTGGTAACTATGAGTGACCCCAGTCCTGATGGCAGCAAACACTATCTTCCATTTTGGGAGCTAACGATTCGCTCATTGAGGTATGTCTGTAAGCGGATGGAATTAAACCTCACTCCCGAAAATGAGAGACGACTGATGGATCAGTATGCCAAGCTCACTGGGTTTGGCGATAGTTTGAGTGTGCTCAAGGCAATTAAAGAGAGGGGTATTGCAACTGCTATTTTGTCTAACGGCAGTAGAGAGATGTTGGCTGCGGTGGTGGAGAGTAATGGTTTAAATTCTCATCTCGATAAAGTAGTAACTATTGAAGATATTCACCTATTTAAAACCGCCCCACAAGCCTACGAACTTTTGCTTAAAGCTTTTCCAGTCAAGAAAGAGGAGATACTATTCGTATCGAGTAATGCTTGGGATGCTCTAGCGGCCAAGTGGTTCGGCTTCGACGTGTTTTGGGTTAATCGCTTAAACCATCCCTTTGAAGAGATTGGTGAAATACCAAACTATGAAGGCGACTCTCTAAGCAAGGTTTTGAAAGTTATATAAGATGAAATTCTCCGATTCGGTTACCTTACAGGGCGAGCATGCCTCATTAGTGCCACTAACTGTGGAGCATCATGATGGTTTATGTGAGGCCGTTAGGGATGGTGAGCTTTGGAGGCTTTGGTACACAAGCGTTCCTTCGCCTGAGTCAATGTCAAAAGAAATTGAAAGGCGTTTGAGCTTACAGCAGTTGGGATCAATGAATCCGTTTTGTATTTTGGATGCCAGTGGCAATCCCGTTGGAATGACTGCTTATATGAATATTGAGCCAGAAAATCGTAGGCTGGAGATAGGATCTACTTGGTACCGTCAGTCGGTTCAGCGCACGGCCATCAATACTGAATGTAAATTGATGCTATTGCGATATGCATTCAGGAACTTAGCTTGTGTTGCCGTGGAATTTCGTACGCATTTTTTCAATCATCAAAGTCGAAAAGGGATTGAGAGATTGGGGGCGAAACTAGACGGTATATTGCGAAGTCACCAGATTAATCGTCATCTAGATGCCAAAGATAGTCTTCGAGATACCTGTGTATATAGCATTCTGGCAGGTGAATTTCCTGCTGTAGATGCTCATTTGAGCTTTCGATTGCAATCACCTAAGTCATAAACTGGCGATTCATCTTAGGCTAGCTTCTCAAAAGAGGCCTTATGTCTGTTGTTCGAAATATCCGAATGCTTACGCGCTACAACAAGTGGGCAAATAACTTGCTCTTAGCTGCTATTTCTAACCTGCCGCATGAGGAGTTCAGCAAAAATCGTGCCGCGGCATTTGGTGGAATGGCATTCACTTTGGCCCATATAGTGATTGTTGATCAAATATGGAGGGCTCATTTGCTTGGTAATGACCACGTTTTACATCTCGCACTACCGAATCACCAGATTCTTTAAAGCTACTTTCGGAAACGTTAAATGAAATGGGCGACTGGTATGTTCAATATGCCGATTCAATGAGCGAGTCCTGGCTGAATGAAAAAGTGCGCTTTTCCTTTGTTGATGGCAGCGCCGGAGAAATGACTAGGGGTGACATTTTGATTCATATCTGTAATCACAAAGCGTTTCATCGAGGCCATATTGGGGACATGTTTTATCAATCTGGTTTTAGACCGCCATCAATAGATTTACCCGTATGTATGCGCGATGCTTTTAATGAGGCAGAACTAGGATAGGGTCTCGAGTCTGCAGCTTATGTGTTTTTACTCACATTGAGGCGTCAAGACCATCTTCAGGGCGTAATATAGATGCATGCTCTATGTCATTAAAACCCTCATTGCTGCCATTGTGATTGTTGCGGTAGGTGAACTCAGCAAGCGGAGCTCTGCTCTAGCTGCGTTTCTGTTGGCCTTACCCATTGTTTCAATTACCGCCTTTATCTGGATCTATGTCGAATCAAGGGACAAGCTCCGGGTTGCTGATATCAGCCAAGAGACATTTTGGTATGTTATTCCAACATTGCCCATGTTCCTCTTGCTAAGTTGGATGCTTAAAAATGAATACAACTTCTATTTGTCTTTGCTCATTTGTTGTGGCTTAACGGTAGGCCTCTTTTCGATTACCCAGTATTTGCTATCCAGGTAGGCTTTATCCGTGCCCCGATTTAGCTACTTGCGTAG
Organism: Polynucleobacter sp. 35-46-11; assembly: GCF_002281105.1. Classification (NCBI taxonomy): domain Bacteria; kingdom Pseudomonadati; phylum Pseudomonadota; class Betaproteobacteria; order Burkholderiales; family Burkholderiaceae; genus Polynucleobacter; species Polynucleobacter sp. 35-46-11. The sequence goes on along the minus strand of NZ_NCFJ01000065.1, from coordinate 592 downwards.
ACTTTGCTTCGGACGCCCAATTTTATTCTTGAAAAAGTCTGAGTCGTAGAATAGAGCTTCAATGCCAATTAAGTTCATCCAGCTTTTAACTAGCGCCGAGCGCTCCCACAGGACTAATGTTCAGTTGGGCGCCTATATGGCATTTGTTGCGGGCGCGGTTAATGCGGGTGGATTCTTGGCGATTGCCCGCTACACCTCGCATATGAGTGGCATCATTTCTGCGATTGGGGATGATCTGGCTCTTAATGATTTGATTTCAGTGCTAGGCGGTATCTCGCTCTTGTTGTCTTTTCTATTCGGTGCCGCCACTACTGCCATCATTGTTAATTGGGGCCATAGAAGAAGAATTCATAGTGAGTTTGCGTTGCCGTTATTGCTCGAAGCAGTGTTGCTTTTAGTTTTTGGATTGGTCGGGGCTAACTTAAATTTATATTTGCCCCTAACGGTGCCGGCGATTGCATTGCTCCTCTGCTTTGTTATGGGCTTGCAAAATGCGATTGTTACTAAGGCATCAAAGGCAGAAATTAGAACGACCCATATGACCGGGGTGATTACGGACATAGGTATCGAGTTGGGAAAGTTAATTTACTGG
>NZ_NCFJ01000508.1:0-1811 GCF_002281105.1 Polynucleobacter sp. 35-46-11 | reverse complement strand
AAATATCGCAACTCTGGTCAAACTTGCGTTTGTGCGAATCGCTTTTATGTCCACAAGAATGTGCTCGATCAATTTGTAGAGAAGTTTGCCAAGGCCATTCAAGTGATTAAAGTGGGTAACGGCATGGAAGCCGGCACTACCCAAGGCCCACTGATTGAGCAAGCTGCACTTGATAAAGTTGAAAAGCATGTGGCTGATGCACTTAGCAAAGGCGCTAAGCTGGTCAGCGGTGGTAAGCGATCTTCATTGGGCGGCACTTTCTATGAACCAACTATTTTGTCAAATGTCACCAATGACATGCTCATTACTCATGAAGAAACCTTTGGTCCAGTAGCTCCTATTATTGCTTTTGAAAGCGATGAGGAGGCAATAAGATTAGCGAACAATAGTCAATTTGGATTAGCCTCCTACTTCTATAGCCGCGATATTGGCCGCATCTGGAAAGCGGCAGAGGCATTGGAGTACGGTATTGTGGGCGTGAATTCTGGAATTATCTCGAATGAAGTGGGTCCATTTGGAGGAGTTAAACAATCCGGCTTAGGACGTGAAGGTAGCGTCTATGGCATGGATGAATACCTAGAACTCAAATACGTTTGTCTTGGTTTGTAAGCTAAGATCAGAAACAACTAAGCCGCTCAGCCAACCTAAAAGAGCGGCTTTATTTTTGACATCATCGCTACTTTATTTTTTCTTATAGACTAAGTCCCACACACCATGCCCCAGCTTAATGCCACGAGTTTCAAACTTAGTGGTTGGTCTATATGCAGGTCTCTCAACGTATCCAGGATGCTTAGCCTCTATCTGCTCAAGAGTCGGCTTGAATTCTTTAAAAGACTCTTTAGCAAGCTCAATCTCACTAGCAACATCAGTCGCTGAAAAAGTTTCAATGCGTATTTGATCAGTAGAGGTATTTTCTAAGTCAGGCTCTGCATTTAATACTAAGAGCATTTGCTCAGCATAGTTATGCCAGTCGGTAGCTAAATGTAGATAGGCGCTAGGTTTGAGTCGTGAGACCAGCAGCCTCACAAACTCTGCCTGAATTAGGCGGCGCTTGTGATGACGCTTCTTATGCCAAGGATCTGCGAAGTAAATATGAATGCCATCCAAAGAATTTGGCGCAATCATCTTCTCTAGCACCTCAACTGCATCATGACGAATCAAGCGTAAATTAGTGAGCTTGTTTTCACCAATTAGCTTTAGTAAAGCGCCAACTCCTGGGGGGTGTACTTCAATTGCCAGAAAATCATCCTCAGTGCGCAAGGCAGCAATTTTGGCAGTGGTCTCGCCCATCCCAAAACCAATCTCCAATATCTTTGGACGGGAGGAGCCATTAAAAGCCTGAGGAAGATCCAAGACGGTCTCCTGAAACGGCACTAAGAACTGAGGGCCTAACTCCTCAATGGCACGCTGCTGGCCAGCCGTAGTTCTTCCGGCCCTTAAAACAAATGAGCGAATGCGATCAAAATGCTTCCCTGATTTTTCTAAAGGCAACTATGCAACCACTTTCTTAAAGTAAGCAATCGTCTCTTTAAGACCATCCTCTAAATTAACTTTGGGCTCCCAAGCCAGCCTGCCTTTTGCTAGTTCAATATTGGGCTGACGCTGCTTTGGATCATCTGATGGCAATGGCTGGTGAATAATCTTCGATTTACTACCCGAGAGCTTGAGGATTGTTTCTGCCAATTGCAGCATAGTGAACTCACCGGGATTACCAATATTAACTGGGCCAGTAAAACCCTCTTCCGAGTTCATCATTTTGACCATGGCATCAATCAGATCATCAACATAGCAAAAACTACGCGTCTGCTGAC
>NZ_NCFJ01000507.1:0-1812 GCF_002281105.1 Polynucleobacter sp. 35-46-11 | reverse complement strand
TTTCATAAATAAGTCTTACCAATTTCAATTTAATTTCCTACAATTAGCGTTATCAGGCAGGTAATTCACTAGATGTAGTGTTTTTTGTGGATTTAGGGCCTGGAGGCGCAAGAAAAAAGCGATGTTAGCTGTAACTAACATCGCCCCCTAGACTAAGCAAGCTTAACAAGGTACGCCCAGTCTAAACCAAAAGTATTTGGTAAAGGGTCTTGCAATGAAAAACCCTTTTTAAGGAGCGCATTGTGGCTACCAAAAAAGTTGCAACGACTGTGAATAAAAGTGCGGTAACAGGTCAGTTTGTCAGTCAAAAAACTGTACAAAAAAATCCTGGCACGACCTATAAGCAGACTGTTGTAAAGCAAGCAAAACCTAAGAAGTAACTAGGTTGGCAACCAGAGCAATCTGGTTGCCTTAATTGCTCAGTTTTATTGGAAAGACATCATTAGCGTAATTAATAAAAACTAGGCAAGGATATGACTGCGTTAAGCATTCATATTGGGTGTGTATATGGCAATCAACAAATCAACCGGCCCCAGAACTGAAAAAGGTAAAAAGGTCGTTTCACAAAACGCATTAAAGAGCGGGGTGTATGCGCGCGACATTGTGCTCCCGAACGAGAGCCTCGCTGATTTCGAGGTGCATCATCAGCGTTTTATCAATGACTTTAGGCCACAAGATATTGTTGCAAGTCAGTTAGTTCGGGACATGGCAGTCGTGGTGTGGAAGCGTATGAGACTTGAGCGCATTGAGAATAAAGTATTGACTGAGCTTTTGAATGCACCCTTACAGGAGGAAGAGGCGGTTGGTACTAAATACCTTTGGCGCAATGAAGTCGCAAGCATGGTTCATATAGTTCATTTACTGACTGATGAATATCTAGCAGAACTAGAGGGTGCACTTCAAAATGCAATCGAATTTCAGGAGTATCAGCTCAGCGATGAGGAGATTAGCGCGTTAGCAACAACAATCCCTATCTTGGATACGCTGTTAAATCTGAAATATCCCGATTATGAGTTGACTCCCAGCTATCAACTGTTGAGTGTTTATCCACGAAGTTTTAACTTGGGGCTTAGTGAAAATACCTCAACTCAAGAGATGCTGGAGATTGCAATTAAAGATATGCGTCAAAATCAGTGGTTAGGTGCGCACCGCGATGCGATCCTCAAGGAGTATGAGGCAGTGCGTAATCGTCGGCTCATGGCCTTTATGGAAAACGCCGGCACTAGTAGGGCATTTGATGATTTACGGCGTTCATTCTCAAAACTGTTGGCAGAGTACCGTCGTCATGAAGCCTGGCGTAGTGAGCGGCAAATGCTGGATATGGGAATGATTGAAAGTGCGCCAGCGTAGTTTTACAAAACAAACTCATTCTCATTTGGAGAGGGGTGGGCTGTGGAGTAGTGGTGGCCTTGCGCTTGCTAATGCCATATATCGGGTGGTTAATTGTGAGTGTTTAACCCTATTTTTTGCTGGTTTGTATTGCTCAATTTTCAAATATAATGTATAATTTGTATATACAACTTCATTGGGCTACAAATGAAAAATTTAATAACAAGTCAGTCAGTTTTAGATCATATTTGGGAAAAGCATCAGCTTAGAAGGGTTGACGTTGAGGAGTGCTTTTTGAATCATTTCGAGTCAAAATACATCGAAGATGACAGAACGAAAAATAAAACAAACCCGCCAACCTATTGGTTCATATCTGAAAATCACCAATCTGTTAGGTTGAAGGTGGCTTGTGTTTTTAAAGATGGGCATGTCTACTTGAAAACTGCTTATCCACCCAATGAAGTAGAATTGAGTATATACAAT
>NZ_NCFJ01000506.1:0-1818 GCF_002281105.1 Polynucleobacter sp. 35-46-11 | reverse complement strand
AAGGATTCAAAGTCAACTTACCACCATTAGCTCCAGTAGCTGTAGTTGTAACATTGGTAGACATAGTGGCATATTTAAGGTCGACGTTTAGACCCCAATTTTTATCAAACATATAATCCATACCAACTTGACCAACCGCACCAAAGCTTGAGTTATCGACTGAATATGCTCCATTACCCAAGTTGTTACGACTACTAAAGATTGTGTAATTCACGCCTGCACCAACATAAGGCTTGAATGCGCCAAAATCTGTGAAATGATATTGGAGAAGTAAAGATGGGGGAAGTGCCTTAATGGTACCGAGCTTGTCGCCACCAGCATCGATCTGAATGGTCTGTGGATAAGTTAACACTAGTTCTGCAGCAATATTTTTAGTGAAAAAATAGGAAATATCCAACTCAGGAATAACCTGGTCCTTTGCTTTTACATTGGCACCTTGGACTACGCTACCGGATTGGCCATTACTCCAAAGTAAGTCCACTGCACGTACACGAACCATCCATGGGTTCTCGCTTGAAGATTGAGCTTGAGCAGCGATTGGAGCCAATGAAGCTACTGCTGCCATAGCGGCTACTAGAGTTTTAAGACGCATGATTTACCCCTTTTTTTGTTATCAATTTGATGGATCTATTTTCAAATTGAAGATGGGGTTGTAATTTGATGCAAATCAAATTCAGAGACTGCAGAAATTAATTTTTGGTTTTAAACCAACACTATTTTGATGAGTTTTTGATGTAGATCAAATGAGTACAGGCTCTCACTCAATTTCGCTTAAAGCACTTTTGAGTAAGTGCCCTTTGCTTGAGATTCTCTAAGATGGCGATCAAAGGTCATTGCCACACGTCGAGCCAGGAGTCGGCCTTTGATAGGCACGACCATCTTCGCACCCTGCCACTCCAGTAGTCCAGCCTGTTCCAGATGCTTTAGCTCTTCAATCTCTATCTTGAAGTAACTTGGGAAGTTGATTTGGTGAGTCTTGCCAAATAAATCAGTATCCAGAGCAAATTGGCACATTAACTCGCCAATTAATTCACGACGCAGTAAATCATCCTTGTCTAATTGCAGGCCTCGGAGTGTCGGCAGATGGCCATCATCGATTGCCGAGTAATACTCGTCTAGTGTGCGGACATTTTGCGAGTAACAATCATCCACCTTACCAATCGACGAAATTCCAAAAGCCAAGAGATCACATTCAGCTTGCGTAGAATAGCCTTGGAAATTGCGATGCAAATTACCCTCTGTTTGAGCAATCGCCAATTCATCATCTGGCTTGGCAAAGTGGTCCATGCCAATAAAGACATAACCCGCTTCACCCAACCTCTCAATCGTGTTTGACAAGATATCGAGCTTGTCAGCAGCTCCAGGCAAATCTGCCTCAGCAATTCTGCGTTGGGGCTTAAAAATATGGGGCAAGTGCGCATAGTTATAAACAGAAAGGCGGTCAGGACTCATTTTGAGAACCGCATCGACCGTTTCTTTGAAGGTCTCTGGTGTCTGCTTTGGTAAGCCATAGATCAAATCAACGCTTCTAGATTTAAATCCGTACTTCCTAGACCAATCTATTACTGCTTGAGTTTCCTCAATTGTTTGGACGCGATGCACCGCTTGCTGTACCTCAAGGTTGAAATCTTGCACACCAAGACTGATGCGGTTAAAACCCAATTCAGCAAGTAAAGCAATATCTGATTCAGCAACCCGTCGTGGATCGATTTCTATCGAGTATTCGCCACCAGGAAGTAGCTCAAAATGCTCACGCGTATGGTGCATCAACTCAATCATCTCCTCGTGAGATAAAAATGTTGGTGTACCCCCACCCCA
>NZ_NCFJ01000064.1:0-10565 GCF_002281105.1 Polynucleobacter sp. 35-46-11 | reverse complement strand
AAAATAAGAGTGATAGATTATTCATTACAAGTGTCTCGATACACGACACTTGTTAGCTTAATTTCAGATTTAGACTTGGGCGACCTGAATTATTTACTGTCGTTTAAACCGACACTAATACGCGAGGGTTTTAAATGGCTGTTACTGATCACAAAGCAGACCTTCGCCATATTTATCGATGGCAGGCTCAATTCAATCCTTAGCGGACTATGGAGGAAGCTGTTTTCACTTCAGACATTTGGTCCATTGACCGAAATTTTGAATCTCATCCATAGTTAAGCTTTGGCAGTTTGGCTTAAGCTGCGCCCTCTGAACCATCCATATATTACTGGTAATACCAAGAGGGTCAAAATAGTCGTCGTCACCATACCACCCACAATCACTAGGGCTAAAGGACGCTGAGCCTCAGAGCCAATCGAGTGAGATAAAGCAGCCGGTAAGAGTCCTAGTCCAGAAAGTGCTGCTGTCATGAGTACCGGGCGCACTCGCAAAGAGGCGCCCTCCACCATGACATCTTTCATCTCACCATGCTCGTTAGCTGCCGTCTTATTAATAAAGGAGATCAGAATCACACCGTCCTGAATGGCAATACCAAATAAAGATAAGAATCCAAAGAAGGCGGAGATGCTTAAGGTCTCACCTGCAAGATGCAGAGCAATCACGCCACCAATCGCTGCAAACGGTACATTGATCATCACAATTACCGCATCCCGGAAATTACCAAAAGCACTCACAAGTAACAAGAAGATGCCCAGTAATGCCAAAGGCACGATCAGCATGAGTTTTTTCTGGGCCTGTTTCATTTGATTGAATTGACCATCCCAACTAATCGAGTAGTTTGGTGGCAGGGTGATGTTCTTCTCTACCAAGAATTGCGCATCCTCTACAGCACTACCCAAATCGCGGTTACGTACGCTGAATTTAATGGCGATGTAACGTTTACCGGCTTCACGATAGATGAAGAATGGGCCATCGCTTAATTGAACCGTTGCCACCATCGACAAAGGAATAGCTGCGCTGTTAGGCGAATCTACCAATAGATGGCCAATATCAGCAATATCGTTGCGACTACCTTCGTTTAGGCGAATGGCTATGCCGAAAGTCTTCTCATCTTCGAGAAGATTGGTCACCGCAGCGCCACCAATAGCGTTGGCAACTACCGTCTGAATGTCATTTACATTAATGCCGTAACGCGCAGCGCGTTCTCGATCAATCTGAATATTTAAAGTCGGCTGCCCTAATTCCTTAAGGATGCCTTCGTCCGCTACACCTCGTACTTTTTTGAGCTGCTCAATTACCTCATGGGCTTTTTGATCCAAGACCTCTAAGTCTGTGCCATAAATCTTGACGGAGTTCTCCCCCTTAACACCAGAGAGTGCTTCATTCACGTTGTCCTGAATGTATTGCGAGAAACTGTAAGTCACACCGGGAATCTTGTTGAGTTCTTGCTCAAGATGGGCAATTAACTCTTTCTTACTAGAGCCGCTTGGCATCTTATCTGGGCTCTTTAAATAGAGCCCGTACTCTTGGTTAAATACGCCGGTGGAGTCTGTACCATCATCCGGACGACCAATCTGGGCAGCCACTTTGTCAATCTCGGGTTGCCTTAAGAAAGTCTCGCGCAACTGATTGGCTACCTTAACCGAGTAATCCAAATCCACCGTATTTGGCAAAGTCACTCGCAGCCAAATATTATTTTCCTCAAGAGTTGGTAGGAAGGCGGTACCCAAGCGAGTAATACTTAGTACAGTCAAGCCCAATACAAATACTGCAACTGATACCACGGTTAATGGACGATCCATCCACTTTCTAAGTAAAGGTTTGTAACCATCGAGTAAGCGAGTAATGAATCCTGGTGGTTTGTGGTGCAAGTTCTCACCAAAGACCAAGGAGATCATCGCTGGCAAGAAAGTTAAGCTCAGAATCATGGCGGCAATCAAAGCAAAGCCCATAGTGAAGGCCATTGGCTTAAAAATAATGCCTTCCACTCCGCCCATAAAAAATAATGGGGAATAAGCAACAATAATGATGCCGGTGGAATAAATCATGGCTCGCTGTACTTCACTCGTCGCCAAGATAATGCTTTGATTGAGACGCTTGCCACCTTCTTCCAGATGACGCATGACGTTCTCGGTCAAAATCACCGCAGAGTCGACAATCACACCAAAGTCAATCGCGCCAAGAGAAATCAGGTTAGCCGGCACACTCCATATATGCATTTGAATAAACGATACACAGAGTGCCAGTGGAATTACTGCCGCCACTACTGCTGCAGCGCGTAAATTACCCAAGAAGAAAAAGAGTACTGCGAGCACTAATGAGATACCAAAGAACAGGGTGTGCTTCACTGTACCGATCGTAATATCTAATAAAACTTGGCGATCATAGAACGGCACCACTTCAATTCCGGGTGGTAGCACTTGTTTATTGATGTTCTCAACGGTGCTGCGAACTCGAGCCAGTACTGCAGTAGCGTTCTCGCCACGGCGTAAGTAAACGATTCCCTCAACTGAGTCTGGATTGTCATTGAACTGGAACATACCCAGCCGTGGCGCATTGCCAATCTCCACCTGGGCTACATCACCAATTCGAATTGGCACGCTGTTATGAATCGATATAACCACCCGCTTGATGTCATCGATATTTTTCAATAGACCTACACCGCGTACTACAAATTGCTGCTCACCGCTAGGCAATAGTCCGCCACCAGTATTGCTATTGGCATTCGTTAAAGCAGCAATCAGCTCATTAACAGTGACGCCTTTTGATTGCAAGCTTTCTGGGCTAACAATGACTTGGTATTGGCGAACCCTTCCGCCAAATGATGAGACATCCGCTACGCCAGGGGTTTGCTTGAGCTCTTTATAGATCTCATAGTTCTGCAATGTTTTTAATTGGGTGGATGAGGCGTAATCTGACTTCACCTCATAACGCATGATCTCGCCAGTGGCATCAGTATCCGGACTTATGCTGGAGGAGACTCCAGTAGGAAAACTCACATTAGCCAGACTAGTAATAAATGTTTGGCGGGCCTTAAAAGGATCTGTTGTGTCATTGAACTTCAGCGTTACAACAGACAGACCAAATAGAGAAACCGAACGGAAAGCCTGAAGACCCGGAATACCAGCCAAGGCATTTTCTACCGGGATAGTGACTTGTTGCTCTACCTCAGTAGTACTTCGGCCGGGCCATTGAGAAATTGCCTGAATCGTTAATGGCGCTACACCAGGGTATGGCTGTATTGGCAACTTAGAAAGACTGAACATCCCCAAACCGAGGAGCACGATTGAACCAACGATGACCAGCACCCGTTTCTCAAGTACACCCCGAATGAAGGAGGTAAAGGCACTCACTTAGTCTTCCTGCTTTGCAAATCGATCATTTAACAAGACAGCACCTTCAGCCAAGATACGTGCACCTGGCTCAACACCTTCAGTAATCGCAAAAGCCTTGCTATTGAGGTCATAACCTTTGACGGGTAGGCGACGGTATATCTCATCGCCTGATTTAATGATGACGTAGCGCATTTCTCGTATACGCACTACTGCTGTTTGCGGCACGACGATGGCATCCGCCATGCCCGTAGTTAACTTAGCAGATGCATACATATCAGGGCGGAAGAGATCGTCGTTATTTTCGATCTCAGCACGAACCAATAAGGCGCGGGTTTGGGAATCAATTGTTGGGGCAATATAGTTTGCATATGCCACAAACTCTTTGTCCGGATAAGCCTCTACATGTAAAGACATTTTCTGTCCTGGCTTAATCAAGTGTAAGTCTTGCTCAAATACGTTACCTAAAAACCAAAGTTGCTTTGGATCAGCCAAAGTGGCAATCACATCACCCGAGTTCAGAGCGGAGCCTGGCTCCACATTACGCTTGACCACTACCCCCTTTAACGGAGATCGCATCACCAAATTGCTTTGAGTTTTTCCAGTACTCTCGATTGCCTTGATGTCGCCATCTCCAGCACCGAGATTACGCATGCGGTTTGCAGCAGCTTGTTGGGTAATACGCGCATCACCAAGCAAGTCGCTCATCGTCTTGCTAGATTCTAGTACCTTGGCAGTTTTTGCAGAGAGTAAGTATTCTTGCTGAGCAGATAAAAATTCTGGGCTATACAACTCCACTATTGGAGAACCAATATTGACCTCGGCACCATCGAATGCATAGATGCGCTCTACCCGCCCTGGTGCACGTGCAGAGAGAACCTTAGACTTTTCTGCATTAAATGCCAGGCGGCCTGGTACTTTAATATCGACCGGTACCTGCACTTTTTCCGCAGTTTGGAAGATATAAATTTCTGGATTGAGCTTAATGCCCGGAAGCTTTAACTCTAAGATGCCGCTCTTCTCAACTTTGAGAGCCTTATCAGATGCTTCAATTTTGACGTTACGGTTCACATTGGTAATACGGCCAACAACAATGCCAACTGAAAGAATGGCAAAAGCAAATGCTGCCAGGCGCACACGGTGACGATTTTGGGGGCTGAGATTCCAGTACAGACCAGCAATACTTGCAAGGGCCACATGTAGTCTATGGCCACCAAAGTGCAAGACCTTATGAGCGATAGGCTTTGCTTTTTCCGCAAGCTGTATTAGAAAGGAAAGAATTTTGTCTTTCAACACTGCTCCTTAAAATGGTTCTTTGCCAGATGTGACTAGCAATACCGCTTGCGCTTGCAGTAAATTACTCTCCGCTAGCGCTAATTGAACTTCGAGGCTACGCAATTGGGTTTGCGCTGTCAGCAAATCGTTAAACCCCTGACCATTATTGGAGTACTGAGTAAGACCAACCTTATAGGCGGCATCTGCTTGAGGCACTTGGCGCTCTTTTAAAAATTGCGCCTGACTCTTGGCTTGCTCGTATGTGGCATAGGCGCTATTAACCGCCAACACAACTTGCTGCCGATTGGAGATATTGCCAGCCTCAGCTGCCGCTTGGCTACGCTGTGCCTGCTCTACCCCATACTTTTCTTTGGTAAAGAAGTACAAGGGAATAACGAGGTCTAGTTCAAGCTGATAAAACATGGCACCGTTATTGGCCGAGAATGGACCACGCGGCGTAAATGAAGAGCCAATCACTTGGAAGTCTGGTAAGTAAGCCTTCTTGGCCAGATCGACACCTTTGCGTGCTGCTTCTAACTGCAATGCAGAGCTTTTTAATGAGGGATGGCTGGTTTCGGCATAGTCTTCTAACTCAAGCAAGGTGGGCACACTCTTCATCGCGAGGCGCACATCACCTCGCAGTATGAGCTTTTCTCTGGAATGGCGGCCCACCAAAGTATTAATGCTGTTCAGCGCAACGGATAGCTGACGTTCTACGTTAAATTGATCTGCTTGCGCTGCACTTTGGGCCACCTGCGCGTTAAGGTATTCAACATAAGCAGCGGCATTATTGGCATAACGTGCTTTAGCCACGTTCTTAATCATTTCCAAACGCATCACCGATTCTTTCAGAACCTGTAACTGCTTTTGTGATGCTAAGGCGGTGTAGTACAAGGTCGATAACTGTGCGCCCAACTGTAGGTAGGTTGATTCGCTTTGGGCTAATAAAGCCTCAGCATTGGTGTTAGCAATGTCCGATGCCAAGCTTTTCTTGCCTGGAAACTGAAACGGCTGCGCAATAGAAATGGAGTTATTGCTACTGATGCCATTGGGGTACTGTGGGGAAGGCGCATTAGCACCACCCAATGCAAATGGTGAATTTGCCGGCATACCAGACCATACCAAGCCGACCTGTGGATTAGCTGGCGCATTGATCTGTGGGACTGTTGCTTTTGCGGAGAGATATGACTCACGCAATGAAGACAACTGCGGGTTATTGAGTTTGAGCTCATTCCAAAGCTGGCGTAAATCCATTTCTGTAGGGCCAGACGGCATACCCTTGGTATAGATCTTCGGTGTATTGTTTTGGCCTATTGGCGCAAACAAGGACGTGGCATTGGCTACGTTTGGAGCATTCGAAGCACTGCTTGCGTTGCTCACTACTGGGGGTACAGATAGAACATCTTTAGATTCATTTGTCTGTACGGTCACGCTAGCTGGAATTGCAGTATTTGCAGGGGATGTTTGCGCAAAAACAGCACTTACAAAGAACAGAGGGGCAAAAGCACGAGCCATCCACGTTGAGGGGCTTGCTCTTGCAACAATCGGTTCGCTAGTTTTAACCTGGCCGTGAATCAAATCGGCTGCCTCTAAGTCTGTACTAATGCTGTTTTTATAGCCCCAGAGGTAGATTTCCCTATATTTACTGGGGGTTTTGAAGATTATAGGGGGGAATGCTTAAAAGTCTATTAATTGAGGTTTTGTATCTTATAGATTCTAATAATAATTATTAAATCCGACAGCTCTTGCTTACCCAGTTTTGAAAGTACACAAAAAAAATTATAAGAACTATTTAACCGTCGCGTTAAGTGACACCCCCGAGTCGGGTCAAACCGACACTAAATAGATAGGGTCAAAATTTTGTCTGAGTCGCTAATAGTCACCCAGGATTAACTTACGCCATACTCAAGGTGAACCCATACGCTAGCCAAGCTCGAGCCATGATTGAGCCAATTGAGCACAATGAAATAGACTGAAACAGCAATAAAAAGTGGGGAGTGGCCTGCCCAGCACGATTCGAACGTGCGACCTACGCCTTAGAAGGGCGTTGCTCTATCCAGCTGAGCTATAGGCAGTGTGTACTGGGACTGAAAATAATACAAAGAGAAAGTGGTCGGAGTACAAGGATTCGAACCTTGGACCCCCTGCTCCCAAAGCAGGTGCGCTACCAGGCTGCGCTACACTCCGACGGAATCGATATTCTACACCGAGATGGCCCACAAGGGCAAATCCTGTAAGATTCAGGGTATGGAAGCCTTATTTTTAAGCAAACTCAGAAAAGAACTCAAGGGGTTTGTTGCCCTCAGCTTTCTGCTGGCCAGCTTATTGGGCACACACTGGATTGGCTTTGCTCACGGCATTGCCCACTCTGGGATAAACCACCAAAGCATTGAACTTAGCTGTGTAGATCAAGCGCCTACCCTTGGTCATAGCTCTGCAGGCTGCCACTTATTAGATGCGCTCACCCTTGCTGGCTTCATTGCCTCAACTCCCAATCTTTTCATTGGCATCAACTTCTTTCGTGAAGTGCAATTGGTATCAGCCGACGCTTCACTGACCCGAATTCATATTGGGTTATATCAATCTAGAGCCCCACCTAGCCTCATCCTGTAAATCACCCGATACGCCAAACTGAATTGTTTGGTCTTTAGATTTATTGCTCCACGCAGTAAGTGGAATGCATCAGGAATGAAGGAAACAATATGCATCAAATCCATCAGCCATTGGCTAAGCAAAAGCTAATCTACGTCCTGATTTCAGGATTAATTAGTACCACCGCCTTTGCGCAATCTCCACCCTCTCTTGAAATCACCTCCACTGGATCGCAAGAAGCAACGCAAAGCATCTTGACCCCTACCAAGATTTTACGAGGCGATGAGTTGCTCAATAAATTGGGTAGCACTTTGGGCGCCACACTTGCCAATGAATTGGGTGTATCCGCAACAGGTTATGGTGCTGGCTCATCTCGGCCAGTCATTCGGGGGCTTGAGGGTTCTCGTGTACAAATTTTGCAGAATGGTTTATCTGTTGGTGACGTATCCAATATCTCGCAAGACCATGCTGTTGGCAACAACATGCAAAACGCCCATCAGGTGGAGATTCTGCGCGGCGCAGCTGCCCTACTGTATGGCTCTGGCTCGAGTGGTGGACTTGTTAACGTAGTCAACGATCGCATCCTGACCAACTTGCCCGATAGACCTACAGGCGCCGTCAATACCAGTTATGAGACCGTTAACAATGGCAGAGCTGGAGCAGTTGAAGTGGACGGAGCATTTAGTTCGGTAGCAGTCCACGTGGATACCGCTATTAATAATGCAAATAATTACCGCATTCCAGGGAACTCCACACAATCACAAGGAGAGCCTGCTGGTGGATGGACGGTGCCGCCTGGCGGAGATGGCGGAAATAACTACAGCGGTAAGCTGCCGAACTCTTTTAACAACCAAAATAATTTAGGTGTTGGTGTTTCTTATATTGGTCAAAACGGTTATACCGGTGTTTCTGCGGAGCGTTTAAATAATAACTACGGCATTCCAACACCGGAAGGTGGCTCAATTAATCAATCACAGAATCGCTATGACTTGCAACATCAAACTCGCGATCCTTTTGCAGGATTTTCCTCTTTCAAATTTAGTGCAGCGAATTCCAATTACAACCATACGGAATTTAATAACGCCGGTGAAGCTGCATCTCTGTGGAAGAACATTGCCAATGAAGCGCGTTTTGAACTTGCCCATAACCCGTTGCTTGGCTGGAAAGGCACCTTTGGCGCGCAGGTATCCGCCGCGTCACTGAACGCCACTGAAGTGGGGACTGGTAGCTACGCCATCGTTCCGCCAACCAAGACCAACTCCAATGCCTTGTTCTGGATTGAGGAAGGTAAATGGAATTCCCTTCAAGGCAACCTCGGGTTACGCTATAACAATGTAGCTCAAAAGCCAAATCTGGGAACCGGGTTGGTGTCTGAACCCGTTGATACTGGTGTAATGCCCACCATCACCTTGCAAAACCGCAACTTTAATTTAATGTCTTACTCTGCTGGCGGTTTATGGAACTTCATGCAAGGTCATGGTGCTGGTGTTGCCTACACCGTTTCTCAACGCGCCCCCAGTGCCCAGGAACTGTATTCCTATGGCGCTCATGAATCTACCGCCACCTTTGATATTGGCAACCCCAATCTCGATAAAGAGACTTCTCATAATCTAGAATTTAATATCCAAAAAACCAGTGGCTTAATGAGAGCTAAGGCAAGTGTGTATGCCAATCGTTTTAATAACTACATCTATGGCTACTACACTGGGCAATTCGTTCCCAGTGCCGGTGACTTCTCGGTAGTAGTAGCACAGCAAGCGGCAGCGACTATCAAAGGGGTTGAAGGCGAGCTTACCTACAACTGGCGCGAGCATGGCCTTGGGGGGCGTGTGTTTGGCGATGCCTCGCAAGGTACTTTTGATGCGGGCGGCAATCTCCCTTTGCAACCTGCTCCCCGTTTGGGTGCAGAAATTGCGCATCAACAGAATGGCTGGCTTACCAACGCCACTTACATCTACAGCTATCAGCAAAATAGATTGGCAAGTTGGGAGCAAGGCCCTGCCCCAAGTTACAACCTCTTAAATGCTGGGATCTCTTACACAGAGAAAATCAAGGATATGAACTGGACCGTGTATATGAACCTCAAGAATTTACTCAATGAGCAAATTCGATATGCCACTACACCAATGGCTGTAAGACTATATGCACCCCAACCCGGAAGAAGCTTAATGGTAGGCTTAAGAGGTACGTTCTAAACCCTGACTTATTTCAAATAAGTCATGAGCATTGCGCCAAATCCTCCAGAGCCCAAAATAACCCATACTGGGTTAATTTTGGTTCTGAGGATGAGGTAAAAGCTTACTAAAGCAAGTGCCGCAGTAATTCCATCTACGATGGATGCCTTACCAACGGCATAAACTCCCGAAGCCATTAGGCCAATCGAAATGGGTTCTAAGGCATTCTGAATTGTTCGTCGCCAAGGGCTCTCACCAAACCGATTCCATAGCCTGCCGATGTAAAAACACAGAATGCTAGACGGCAAAAAGAAAGAAAATAAAACAATCCCAGCCCCAAGCAGACCAGCTAATTGGTATCCGATAACCAATACCATCAGCATATTAGGCCCCGGCGCTAGTTGACCAATACTGTAGATATGAACAAATTGAGTGTGATCTATCCCAAACTGATGAGATAGCAGTGACTGCATTTCTGGCAGTACTGCAGTGCCTCCTCCTACCGCCAAAAGCGATAGTAAAGAAAAACTCAGGGCTAGATTGAGCAAAAAACTCATGTACCGTTGCCTGGTCGATATAGATAGATGGCAATAGGGGCCATGATGAGGAGAACCAGCGGTAAAGATAATTTAGCAACGCTCATCAGTAAAAAGGTGGCAATAATAATGAGGAGTGATTGAAGGTGACGCCAATTACTATCGCCGATTCGATAAGTAATCGCAGCTAGCAAGCCACTTGCTGCGGCTGCAATGCCTATCAAAATCAAGTTAGCTAGAGGATGGTCAGAGGCGCCAGCATAGAGCACCCCCATAGCTAGTACAAATAACCCGCCCGGCAAAATTAAACCCAGTGTGGCGGTAATAGCTCCTAAGACGCCCCGCAAATGATCCCCAGATAAGACAGCCATGTTGACTGAATTGAGCCCCGGCATGGTTTGACTGATGGCTAGGTAAGCCATGAATGCGTCTGGCGATAACCACTTACGCTTTTCAACTAACAGAATGCGCTCATAGGCAATAATGCCACCGCCAAAGCTGATGGCACCAATAATGAAAAACTGAATAAATAAATCCCCAAAATTTGGAGCTTTAGCTCTTAATTCCAAGGAGCCAGATTCTAGATTCACTCTGGTTTCCCATAAACTAATGCCGTTTTTGTACTTCCAATTTCAAGCCAGTCAGCAAGTTCAATT
>NZ_NCFJ01000505.1:0-1824 GCF_002281105.1 Polynucleobacter sp. 35-46-11 | reverse complement strand
GCTGTCGCCAAGAAAACAGTCAAGGTATTGGTTGTTGGAAACCCAGCAAACACCAATGCTTACATCGCCATGAAATCTGCTCCAGATATTCCTGCGAAAAACTTTACTGCAATGCTGCGCTTGGATCACAACCGCGCACTGTCTCAGCTTGCCAACAAGTTGAATAAGCCAGTTGCTGACATTGAAAAATTGGTTGTCTGGGGTAACCATAGCCCTACCATGTATCCAGACTATCGCTTTGCAACAATCGATGGCAAGTCTGTCAAAGACAGCATCAATGATCCAGTCTGGAATAAAGATGTTTTCATTCCAACCGTTGGTAAACGTGGTGCAGCAATTATTGATGCTCGCGGCTTATCCTCTGCTGCATCTGCAGCTAATGCTGCTATCGATCACATGCGTGACTGGGTTCTAGGCACGAATGGTAAGTGGGTAACCATGGGCATTCCTTCTAAGGGTGAATACGGTATTCCAGCGGAAGTCATTTATGGCTATCCAGTGATTTGCGAAAATGGCGAATACAAAATGGTTGAGGGCTTAGAAATTGATGAGTTCTCTCGTGAGCGTATGAATCACACACTGAACGAATTGCTTGAAGAACAAGCAGGCGTTAAGCATTTACTTTCTTAAGGACTTGCCAATATGAAGCATTCCCTTCTCCTCATCAGCATGATTGCTGCTGGCTTTATTGGCGCAGCCAATGCTAGTGAAGAAGTATCGACTTGGACTTGTAGCGATAGCAAACAATTTAAAACGACTGGAACAACTGAAAAGGTGCGCCTGACTTGGGAATCAAAAACATTTGATCTCAAGCGTGAAAATTCATTGCCTGGTAGCTTGCGCTACAAAAATACTACTAGTGGACATGATTTAGTAGTGCTCGGTAATAAGGCAATGCTATTTAATATTAAGTCAGGAACTCGTCTAGCGGATTTTTGCCAGACAGCAGAAATGAAGACTGGTAAGTTGCCGCATTTATTTGCGGATGCAGAGCCATTCGTCCAAAACTAGTTCAACCGTTTTATTGCAGCATCAAAAAAGCCGAGGAATACTCGGCTTTTTCTTTGGTACAACTATTTTTTTAATGAAAGAGTGGTTGCTGTGTGGGTGCGTCGTCAGGCATTTCTGCATGGACGGCCTCACCAGAACGATCTGGAAACAAAGGTGCTCCACAGTCATCACACAGCTCTGGATCAAATAGCATGGCATGACGGAAGATATCCTCAACACCAGCATCATGCAGAGCATCCGCAATCTTCTTCATCGGACTTTCATCATCCGATAAATCATTTAATGCATCGTTCGCTACGCTCTCGCGATCGTATAAAGGCCAAATAACTCCGTATACCACCTCCGATGATCCCTTGAGACTAAATGAGATTCGATATTCATCAGCCTGCTCTTCACCAAATGCGCCAACAACACAAGATAGTCCAGCAGGCAAAATTCCTAGAGTGCTCTCTAAAAAATTGACAGCCGCTCGAATACTTAAGGGTCTAACTTGTTTATCTGCGAGGCGACAGTTAGTGAAGTAGGCCTCTGGTAATAGCAATTCAAATTCACAACCCGGCAAAAGATTGGCAATGGGATCATGCATGGCATTTTGCCAACCGATGAGACTCACGCCCCGCTCTTGTCGAACAGGCGCTTCCGCTTGCCAACGAAATAACGGCATACCGCTCGGAGCAGCAATGGCGGCAATAATGAAACGCGGATCGGCAAGCACCGCAATGGTTTCCGACATATCGCGTAACTCTAATTTCACCCGTGGCGACCGTCCGCTAGGGATCGGGCGTTGCGGCCTAGGGGCGTTCATGGCGGTCG
>NZ_NCFJ01000063.1:0-22293 GCF_002281105.1 Polynucleobacter sp. 35-46-11 | reverse complement strand
AAAGTTGCATAGCATTACCATCAGGTATTGGATTTTAACGATGACGACTAAGCGACCGCCAACTGCACTCGAAAAGATGGGTTTAAACAGCCCTATGGCGCTTGCTTTGCACCTGCCATCCCGTTACGAGGATGAGACTGAGCTCTTTACCATCGAGGAGGCTTTGGGCTTAGGAAGATTCCACTCCATTCAGACTCAGGGTGTTGTCATTCGAAATCAGGTGACGTTCCGCCCAAGAAGGCAGCTTTTGGTCACGATTGAAGATGACACTGCTTCGCTACAGCTCAGGTTCCTCAATTTCTATCCCAGTCAGCAAAAGCAAATGGCAGTCGGCGCTCATGTGCGAGTGCGAGGCGAGGTTCGTGAGGGCTATCAAGGCCCTGAAATGGTTCACCCCATAGTTCGGGCTGTAACGCCAGATGCACCATTGCCGGCGAGTTTGACCCCGGTCTATCCCGCGAGCGCAGGTATCTCGCAAACCATTATTCGTAAGGCGGTTTTACAAGCCTTACGTGATTCAAGTCTGAAAGAAAGTTTGGCGGAGTTTCTGCCGCCAAAACTGATGGCAGAAATATTGCCAACTAATGATTGGCCACGGCTGCAAGATGCTATTACTTATTTGCACCAGCCGCCTGCTGACGCTAATACCCAATCACTTCTAGAGCGAACACATCCTGCATGGCGCCGTGTGCAGTTTGAAGAATTGCTCGCGCAGCAGATTTCTTTAAAGCGAGCCCATGCCATTAGAAGAGAAAGGCGTGCCCCTAGTTTTGCGAAGGATCAGCAAGTAAGTAAAGCAAAAAAAATCAATACCAACATTGAAGAGGGCTTGCTCAAAGTATTGCCCTTTCAGTTGACTGGTGCTCAAGCGCGTGTCTGGTCTGAGATTGGCCTCGATCTATCGAATAACTTTCCAATGAACCGTTTATTGCAGGGTGATGTGGGTAGCGGAAAAACAGTGATTGCCGCATTAGCTGCTGCGCGCGCAATGGATCATGGCTATCAAGCTGCCATCATGGCGCCTACAGAAATCTTGGCAGAGCAGCACTATCTCAAAATGCAGGAGTGGTTTGAGCCTTTAGGGGTCAAGATTGCATGGCTCTCGGGTAGCTTGAAGGCCAAGGAAAAAAGACTTGCCCAAGAAATGATTGAGAGCGGTGATGCGCAGCTCATCATCGGTACGCATGCGCTTATTCAAGATAAGGTGAGCTTTGCCAAGCTGGGTTTGGCAGTAATCGATGAACAACATCGATTTGGTGTGAGGCAGCGTTTGGAGATTCAGCAGCGGGTTGGCTCGGAACTGTTTTATTGCCACCAGCTTATGATGTCAGCGACCCCTATCCCTCGTACATTAGCGATGACCTATTACGCTGATCTTGATGTTTCTGTGATTGATGAATTGCCTCCCGGTAGAAAGCCGATTGCTACTAAGGTGGTGAAGGCGGCGCGTAGAGATGAGGTGATCAGTGGGCTGCACGATTGGCTGGCTAAGGGATTGCAGGCCTATTGGGTTTGCCCTTTAATTGAAGAGTCCGAAGTATTGCAATTGCAAACCGCGGTTGAAAGCTTTGAGCAGCTCACACAAGCGTTGCCGAATTTCAAAGTAGGTTTGGTTCATGGCCGCTTGAAGAGTGAGGAGAAGGCTGCGGTGATGGCGGCTTTTAAGGCAAATGAAATCCAACTCTTGGTTGCAACCACGGTGATTGAAGTGGGTGTGGATGTCCCCAATGCAGCTCTGATGGTGATTGAGCATGCTGAACGTTTTGGTTATGCGCAAATTCATCAGTTACGTGGGCGCGTTGGGCGCGGTTCAGCAGATTCCGTTTGTATCTTGATGTATGCAGAGCCCTTATCTTTAGCGGCCAAAGAGCGCTTACAAACCTTACGAGAAACTTCAGATGGCTTTGTAATTGCGGAGCGAGATTTGTCGCTACGGGGCCCTGGTGAGTTATTGGGGGCCAAGCAATCAGGCGATGCGATGCTGAGGTTTGTGGATCTGCAGCGCGATGCGTGGCTGATTGAGTTGGCACAGACGGCAGCAGAGCGTTTGCTAGTTGAGCATGGCGATTTAGTGCAGCGACATCTCGAACGTTGGTTGGGCTCTCGTACAGAATTTCTAAAAGCTTGATAATGACGCCATGAGTATGACTGTCAATAAAGAAAGGCTATTTATCTGATGCGTGATCGTATTGTTGCTTACGCCTACTTGATTCGTCTAGATAAGCCGATCGGAACGCTGCTTCTATTGTGGCCAACTTTGTGGGCGCTATGGTTGGCCAGCGGCGGGTTTCCTGAGTTGCATTTACTCATTATTTTTACCTTAGGTACATTTTTAATGCGCAGTGCAGGCTGCGCTGTCAACGACTATGCAGATCAAGATTTTGATCGCCATGTTTTGAGAACTCAGGATCGGCCGATTACCAGCGGCAAGATTTCTGGAAAAGAGGCATTACTCATAGCAGCCATGTTGGCGTTAATAGCTTTCCTGCTGATCCAGCCCCTCAATGCCTTGACCAAAGAACTCTCTTTCTTCGCTTTGGCGATTGCCATTCTCTATCCATTTACCAAACGCTTTTTTGCTATTCCGCAAGCAGTCTTGGGCATTGCTTTTGGCTTTGGTATTCCGATGGCCTATGCAGCAGTCCTCGGTTTTATTCCGTTGGAGGCGTGGATTTTATTCATCGGTAATATCTTTTGGGCGATTGCTTATGACACGGCTTACGCCATGGTCGATCGTGATGATGATCTGCGATTAGGTTTAAGTACTTCAGCCATTACCTTCGGTCGTTTTGATGTTCTCGCAATTGCTCTGAGTTATGGCGTGCTATTTCTGAGTCAGATTTGGGTTGCTCAATTAGCAAACCTCAGCAATTACTTTTGGGTGGGATGGTTTTTGGCATTAGCTTGCGCTATGTATCACCTGAAACTGGTATCTACTCGCAAGCGCGAGGATTGCTTCAAGGCATTTCGTCATAACAACTGGTTGGGGGGATTCCTATTCCTTGGAATCCTCTTGGGTTTAGCTCGCCTTTAGCTTTTGCCCAGTTCATCACCCATAGCTTTGCCACGTTGGCTAGCGGCATCGATTGCCTTCTCAAGTGCACCATGCCAATCGAGTTGCTTGAGCATATCCAGCGCAGCAGCGGTTGTACCGCCCTTTGAGGTGACCCGTTCGCGCAGTACACCTGCATGCTCATCGGAGTTATGGGCAAGCTGTGTGGCGCCTTCTAAGGTGGCGTAAGCTAGTCTGCGAGCAGTGGATGCATCAAGCCCAAGCTTCTCGCCGCTCGATTGCATTGCCTCTAAGAAAGCAAAGACATAGGCAGGACCACTTCCAGAAACAGCGGTAACAGCATCCATAAGCTTTTCTTCATTAACCCATACCGCTTGACCTACTGCTTTACAAATAGTTTCAGCCAAGGCGCGATCGGATGTATTGACTGCGGCATCGGCGAATAGGCCGGTAATACCTTTACCAATCAGGGCGGGGGTATTAGGCATCGCACGCACGCAACGCTCATGATCAAGCCAGCGACTCATATCTTTAAGGCGAATGCCCGCGGCAATGCTGAGAATAAGTGGGCCTGGTGCTGTTGCATGCTTGAGTTTTGCACTTAAAGACTTCGCTACTACATTGAAATCCTGAGGTTTAATCGCCATGACTACAACGTTGTTCTTAGAGAAGTCAAAAGCAATTTGATCCAAAGCGCCGATGATCTGTACACCAAAATCTTGATGTAATTGCAGGCCGGTGCTGGCATTGGCTTCGACTACAGAGAGTTGGTTAGCCTCAAAACCATTGGCTAGCAATCCGCTGATTAATGCGCGACCCATATTGCCGCCACCAATAAAAGTGATGTGGGCATTTTGATTGATTTGTTGTGTGCTCATGCTTTTATCTTATCGCGCTTCCCAAAAATGGCGCTTCCTATACGTACCATGGTGCCGCCTTCAGCGATTGCAGCCTCCATATCATCTGACATTCCCATCGATAGGGTGTCAAAAAAATCATACCCAAGATCATTGCTATGCTTTGCTTTAATTCCAACAAAACACTCACGAACAGCAGCGAAAGCTTGGCGTTGTTGACTGATATCTTTGCTGGGCGCGGGGATAGCCATGAGTCCGCGAAGCACAAGATTGGGTAGTTTCGCGATTGCATCGCAAAGCGCCTCGACTTCCTCAAGGGCTATACCACTTTTGGATTCTTCTTCGCTGACATTAATCTGTACGCAAACTTGCAGATCGCCTACTTCCGAGAATTCTCCGCGTTGAGTTGAAAGGCGCTCTGCGATTTTGAGGCGGTCAATGCTGTGTACCCAGTCAAAATGTTCTGCGACATCGCGCGTTTTATTACTCTGAAGCGGGCCAATAAAATGCCACTCTAGCCAAGGGCGTAATTTGACGAGTTCCTGAATTTTCTCGACACCTTCTTGAACGTAGTTTTCACCAAAGGCAGTTTGACCAGCATGCATCGCTTCTTCAACCGCTATTGCTGGAAATGTTTTGCTCACCGCAAGTAGTTGAATGTCCTCTGACTCACGTTTGGCCGCTAATGCTGCCAACTCTAGTCTTTGCTTTACCAACATGAGGTTGGCAGTAACTTGACTCATTGTTTGGTTTGGCCTTGTTTGTTGATGAGTTGATCAACGATCTCGATCCAATGCAGAACTGGAGTGTCATCTTGCTGAAGATGGGTGATGCAACCAATATTTCCAGAAACAATGACTTTTGCACCAGACTCTTCGCAGGCGGCATTGAGATGAGTTAGCTTGTTATTGCGTAACTGCTCTGAGAGTTCTGGCTGGGTTACCGAATAGGTGCCCGCAGAACCACAGCAAAGATGACTATCAGCACACAGGCGCACCCCAATGCCAATGCTGGATAGGAGGCCCTCTACCTTTCCGCGAATTTGTTGACCATGCTGAAGGGTGCAGGGCGGGTGATACACCACGCCAGGCTTGGGATCAACACCCACTAGTGCAATGAGCTCTTCCTGAAGTGCAGGCAGTATTTCTGAAATATCTTTAGTGAGACCAGAGATTGTCTTTGCCTTGTCGGCGTATTGCGGATCGTTTGCAAATAGATGCCCATAGTCTTTGACCATCACGCCACAACCAGAGGCCGTCATCACAATAGCTTCAACACCTTGCTCGACTTGTGGCCACCAAGCATCGATATTTTGCCTCGCGTTGTCTAGTCCACCAGTTTGATCGTTGAGGTGGTAGCGTAATGCGCCACAGCAAGTGGCATTAGGTGCGCTAATTAACTGAATCTTGAGTGCATCTAAAACACGTGCCGTTGCTGAGTTGATATTTGGCAACATACCAGGTTGAACACAGCCCTCGAGCAATAGCATCTTGCGAGAGTGGCTAGCCTGAGGCCTTGCATAGGGATTGGTATTGCCGGCCAAAGCTTTATTTTTAGCTTCAGGAATCTTGCGCTGGATGCCAGTCGGCATAAGCGGGCGAACCAAGCGACCAATCGCCATTGCGGAATTAAATAACTTAGGACTAGTTAAACCCTCTTTCAGAGCCCAGCGAGTGAGACGCTGACCAAGGGGGCGCTCAGGAGTATTTTCTTCTGCCCACTTGCGACCAATATCCACCAGGTTGCCGTATTGCACCCCGCTAGGACAAGTGCTTTCGCAATTACGGCAAGTCAGGCAGCGGTCTAAATGCATACGTGTTTTTTCAGTCGGCGCTTGCCCTTCAGCCATTTGCTTGATGAGATAGATGCGCCCACGTGGGCCATCGAGCTCATCACCCAAAATTTGATAAGTAGGGCAAGTAGCGGTGCAGAAGCCACAGTGCACGCATTTACCAAGAATTCTGGCGGCCTCTATACCCTCAGGGGTATTGGCGAATTGGGGGGCGAGTTGAGTTTGCATATAAAGAATTAAGGAAGGCGTGAAGTAGCAAATACGCCTGCTGGATCAAAGGCGGCTCTTAGGCGTGCTTGTACTGCCTCTAAAGCAGTTGAGTGCGCTTGTTCACTCAGAAGGGTAAAGCGTTGATTGCTTGGGTCAACATGACTTCCCTGTTTAAACCGAGTTGCGTGTCCGCCATGGGTATGGGCTAAAGCTTTGAAGGATGCAAAAGTTGCATCATCGCTAGGTGCTTTAATCCAGCGCTGCTGACCATGCCATTCAAAAACAATGTCACCACTTGCGTTTTCAAGCGTCAGTGGTCCGCAGGCAGCTGGCAGAGCTAAACGATAGAGCGTGTCATTGCTATGCAGGCTTGTAAAAACGGCCAAGCGCTGTTCACGTAAATCATCCCAGAATGCTTGTGCAGTTGTCGAATCTACTTCGGTAGCATCAATAGCGGCATTCATGAGGGGAATGGCAGCTTTAACTGCTGTAAGCGCGCCGGCCAAACGAATGGTCAGCTCGCCATCTTGTCTTGGCTCACCAATCCAGCAACTTGCTGATAGTGGTAGTGGTTGCCCAGCCCATTCATTTAAAACCCGTAAGGCATTTTCCTGAGAGATCTGACAGCGTAGCGTTGCAGTCGCTGCTGGCTTGGGCAATACTTTTACAGAAGCTTCGAGCAAAAGCGATAAAGTTCCCATGGAGCCGGGGAGTAAACGTGAAACATCATATCCAGCAACGTTCTTCATGACCTTGCCCCCAAACGCTAGGTCTTGAGCTTTACCATCGAGGATGCGAGCGCCTAGAACAAAGTCACGTAAGTTACCAACGCTGATGCGACCTGGGCCTGCTAGGCCTGCAGCAATAGCTCCACCGAAGGTGGCAGCGTCACCGAAGTGAGGGGGTTCAAATGCGAGCACTTGATTCTTTTCCGCTAGAGCGGCTTCAATTTCCTTTAATGGCGTACCTGTACAAGCTGTAATCACCAATTCTTCAGGTTGGTACTCCAAGATGCCGGAGTAAGGGCGGGTATCTAACTTGGCGTAGGAATTAGCATTGCCATACCAAGATTTAGTGCCACCACCTTCAATGGATAAAGGGGTTTTGTTTTTGGCTGCCGCTCCAACTCTGGATGCGGTAAGTTGCCGCCACTAATTCGCATACGACCGTACTCAGCACAGCGATTCAAAGTGGGAATAGCCTTATCAGGATTTAACAATCGCTCTGGATCAAATGCTGATTTAACACCCCAGAAAGATTCACGTTCACCTTCGCCAAACTGAACGCACATAGAATTAATCTTTTCAATACCAACGCCATGCTCACCAGTAATCGTGCCATCAAGCTCAACGCAGGCCTCTAAAATTTCAGTGCCGAATTCTTCAGCGCGATGCCACTCTTCTTGATCAGCTCCGTTAAACAAAATGAGTGGATGCATATTGCCATCACCAGCATGAAATACGTTTAAGCAAGCAAGACCATACTTCTTTTCCATGCCCTGAATACGTCTCAGTAGGGTGCCAATATTTCTACGTGGGATAGTGCCATCCATGCAGTAGTAGTCAGGCGCTAAGCGTCCAGCTGCGGGGAATGCATTTTTGCGACCACTCCAAAACTTCAGGCGCTCTGCTTCGTTTTGAGAAATCTGAATACCGCTAGCGCCTGCTTGTTCGAGCACTTTAGTCATGCGATCAATTTCTTCTGCAACCTCTTCAGGCGTGCCATCGGACTCGCAAAGAAGAATGGTCTCGGCTTCAAGGTCATAACCTGCATGAACAAATTCTTCTACTGCACGAGTGGTGGCTTTATCCATCATCTCTAAGCCAGCAGGAATAATGCCGGCAGCGATGATGGCGGCAACCGCATCGGCGCCTTTTTCAATATCGTCAAAACTAGCCATGATGACACGTGCTAATTTCGGCTTAGCAATCAACTTCACTGTGACTTCAGTTACCACGGCAAGCATGCCTTCGCTACCCATCACGATTGCCAATAAATCGAGGCCTGGAGAGTCTGGCGCAAGACTGCCAAATTCCACGATTTCACCGTTCATCAAAATGCCGCGAACTTTGAGGACGTTGTGAAGTGTTAGGCCATATTTGAGGCAGTGCACACCGCCAGAATTTTCATTCACATTGCCACCAATAGAGCAGGCAATCTGTGAAGATGGATCTGGTGCGTAATACAGGCCAAGATGGGCAACTGCTTCCGAGATGGCTAAATTACGTACGCCGGGCTGCACAACTGCCGTTCTGGTGAAAGGATCAATGCTGATGATCTTTTTGAGTTTTGCAAGGGAGAGAACTAAGCCTTGAGAAATGGGCATGGCACCACCGGATAAGCCGGTACCGGATCCGCGCGGAACGATCGGCACCTGTATTTCAAAGCAAATCTTCAGTATCTGGGCAACTTGCTCCTCCGTCTCCGGCAGAGCAACTGCCAGTGGCATGCGTCGATAGGCCGCTAGACCATCACATTCATAGGGAATTGTGTCCTCAGGCTCCCATAGCAAGGCATATTCTGGGAGGATAGGGCGCAAGGCCGATACCAGTTTGGATTGAAGGGCGGTAATAGCCGCGAGTTCGGGGGGTGGGGTCACCATATTCATAGGAATCATTTTAGCCATTTACCTATAATTAGTTTTATGGGAAATCGACTTTCAAAAATAGCCACCAGAACTGGTGATGCAGGCATGACCGGTCTTGGCGATGGTAGCCGAGTAGAAAAGGATCATTTGCGCATCTGCGCCATGGGCGATGTAGATGAATTGAACTCCGAAATCGGTGTTTTGATGACTGAATCGATCCCAGAGAGTCTTATCGAAGAGTTAAGAGTCTTATTTTTGCAGGTGCAGCATGACTTATTTGATTTGGGTGGCGAGCTTTGCATCCCCAATTACACCTTACTCAAACCAGAGCAAGTAGCCCAGTTGGATATTTGGTTAGAAAAATACAACTCAACTTTGCCCCCTCTAACTGAATTTATTCTTCCGGGCGGCACTCGTGCGGCAGCTCAGGCGCACGTCTGTCGAACAGTCTGTAGACGTGCTGAGAGGTTGATTGTGCGTTTGGGTTGGGAGGAGCCGCTATACGATTCTCCGCGTCAGTATGTGAATCGCTTATCGGACCTCTTGTTTGTATTAGCACGTGTACTTAATCGTGCAGCAGGTGGCCAAGACGTTTTATGGAAGCACGAAAAAAAAGAGACTAAATAAATTAGCCTCTTTTGAAGTGATTAAAGCAGCCTCACTTTGCTTTTCTGCGATTCTTCACAGCTAAAGCCAAGCGTTGCAATACATTGACCGAGTCTTCCCAGTTAATGCAGGCATCAGTAATACTCTTGCCATACTCCAATTTGCTTGGATCATCTTTTCCGGGTGAGAATTTTTGTGCGCCATCATTTAAATGGCTTTCAATCATCACGCCAAAAATTTGATTTGAGCCAGATTCAATTTGCTCGGCAATATTTTCTGCCACCACAATTTGACGCTCATGTTTTTTGCTAGAGTTCGCATGAGATAAGTCAACCATCAAACTGGCTGGAAGCTTGGCCGCTTCTAGCTCAGAGCAGGCTGCTTGAACATACTGCGCTTCATAGTTAGGCTCTTTACCGCCACGCAAAATAACGTGACAGTCTTTATTACCTTTAGTTTCCACAATAGAAACTTGACCATTTTTGTGCACTGACAAGAAGTGGTGTGGACGGCTAGCTGCTTGAATCGCATCAGTAGCGATCTTGATGTTGCCGTCAGTACCGTTCTTAAATCCGATTGGAGCAGAAAGACCTGAGGCGAGTTCGCGATGAACTTGGCTCTCAGTTGTGCGTGCTCCAATAGCGCCCCAAGAAATCAGGTCAGCAATGTATTGTGGGGAAATAACGTCCAAGAATTCACTGCCAGCAGGCATGCCAAGACGATTAATTTCCATCAATACTTGACGGGCAATTCGCAAACCTTCTTCAATCCGATAGCTCTCATCTAGGTATGGGTCGTTAATTAAACCCTTCCAACCTACTGTCGTGCGTGGTTTTTCAAAATAGACGCGCATCACAATTTCGAGTTCACCAGCAAAACGATCGCGCTCTGCGAGCAGTCGTTGGCAGTACTCAAGAGCTGCGCGGGGATCATGAATCGAACATGGTCCGATGATGACGAGCAGTCGATCGTCTTTTCCATGAATGATGTCGCGGATCTTTTTACGTGTTTTGCTAATGAGTGCTTCAGTAGGTGTTCCCGAGATTGGGAAAAAGCGAATCAAATGCTCTGGCGGCGGCAGAACAGTAATATTGTGAATGCGTTGATCATCCGTGTCTGACGTTTTATCAACGGCAGCGTACCAGTTTGCGGGATTAGTGTTTTGTTGGCTCATACGGCTATTTTAAGCCGTATTAAGCAGTTCCCCCGACAGTCAGGCTGTCGATACGTAAAGTTGGCTGCCCAACCCCCACAGGGACGCTCTGACCTTCCTTGCCACAAACCCCAATGCCGCCGTCTAATTTCAGGTCATTTCCGATCATGGAGACCTGTTTTAGGGATTCAGGACCACTGCCGATGATGGTGGCACCTTTGACGGGATATTGAATTTTGCCGTTTTCAACCCAATAGGCTTCTGAGGCTGAAAACACAAATTTGCCGCTGGTAATGTCTACTTGGCCACCCCCAAAGTTCACTGCATAGAGGCCACGTTTGATGCTGGCCACGATTTCTTGAGGATCATCTTTGCCAGCCAGCATATAGGTATTCGTCATACGGGGCATCGGTAGGGAGGCAAAACTCTCACGTCGTCCGTTGCCGGTGAGGGGCATATTCATCAGACGAGCATTGAGGCTATCTTGAATATAGCCCTTCAAAATACCATCTTCAATGAGTGTCGTGCATTGAGTGGGCGTGCCTTCATCATCGATATTGAGCGAGCCGCGACGTCCTGATAGCGTTCCATCATCTACTACGGTGACACCCTTAGCGGCAACACGCTGCCCAATGCAGCCAGCAAAAGCAGATGAGCCCTTGCGATTGAAGTCACCCTCTAGGCCGTGACCTACCGCTTCGTGTAATAACACTCCAGGCCATCCTGGCCCCATTACCACCGTCATTGGACCGGCTGGAGCAGGGCGGGAATCCAAATTAATTAGAGCGCCATCAACAGCTTCATCAACATACTGATTAATGAGTTCTGTATTGAAGTAATGGTAATCATGGCGAGCGCCGCCGCCTGACGATCCGGATTCGCGACGACCATTTTGTTCGGCAATCACATGAACCGATACCCGCACCAGCGGACGCACATCCGCAGCTAACAAACCATCAGCACGAACCACAAGTACTACATCAAACTCACCAGCTAGACTCGCCATGACCTGAATGATGCGCGGGTCACGCGCCTTTGCGCGGCGCTCAATGCCTTCGAGCAAGGCAATCTTTTCTTGAGGCGCCAGTGAGTCAAGGGGATTTAAATCTGAATAGAGCCCGTTCGAGACGGGTGTAAATAGTTTGCTTACAATGGCACGTGTACCGCCTTGAGGTCCAATTACTCGAGTGGATTTAGCCGCCTTGCTGAGGGCTTCTAAATTAATTTCATCAGAGTAAGCAAAGGCAGTTTTATCGCCATAGATTGCGCGCACTCCAACGCCTTGGTCAATGCTGAAGCTGCCGGATTTCACAATGCCTTCCTCAAGACTCCAGCTCTCGCTACGAGTATGCTGGAAATAAAGGTCGGCATCGTCGAGCTGATGCGTAAACATATTGCCAAAGGTATGATGCAAATCTTGCTCAGAGAGGCCAGTTGGCTCGAGTAGGATAGATTTAGCTAGCTTGAGAAGGTCAGCCTGTTTTTTGGGCTTAGTCCAATCGCTTGGGAACTTTCTGTATTAAAGCTTGCGGTGTTTTAGTGCCGGTAGCTTAGAGCGTACCTCTTTTAATTTATCTTTGCTGAGTTTGCCCTGAATAAAACCTTCCCCTTCAGGTAGATTGCTCAATATTTCTCCCCAAGGGTCAATTAGCATGCTCTCACCCCAGGTTCGACGTTGATTTAGGTGTAGACCACCTTGAGCGGAAGATAGTACATAGCACTGGTTTTCAATAGCACGTGCACGCAAGAGGATCTCCCAATGATCCTTGCCAGTAGTGTAAGTAAATGCAGCTGGAATAATGTGGCAATCTACTTGCCCAAGTGCGCGGTATAGCTCTGGAAAACGTAAGTCATAGCAAATGCTTAAGCCGAAGCTCCAATCAATTTCATTGACGCTGATTGCAAATTGACCCGGTTGGCTGCCTGCTGAAATAGTTTCCGATTCTTCGTAACGCTCGGTTTTGGTTTGAAAGCCAAACAAATGCATTTTGTCGTAGCGAGCGATTTGCTTGCCCTTCGGATCAAATACCAAGGAGGAATTCAAAACTTTATTGGATTCTTTTGCCTCTAGGGGGATGGTGCCAGCAACGAGATAAATATTATTTTCTTGGGCAATAGCGGCAAGGCGCTCTTGAATAGGACCGGACCCGGCAGCTTCTCGCGCACTTACCTTATCGGTATCTTTCAAACCCATTAAACAAAAATATTCTGGCAATACGGCAAGCTGAGCACCGCAATCTGCAGCCGCTTTAATCAAACTGGCGGCAACCTCAAGGTTCTCGCTGAGGCTAGGGGTCGATACCATTTGTATCGATGCCATATTAAGTTCAGAAGTATTTCTTGGTAAGTTCATTTACTTAGTTTGGCATTTGGGAGGGGTTATTTTGATTTTCGGGTGGGCTTGCAGGTGCAGAATTTGGCGCGCTAGGTTTAGCTTGCTCTTTCAAAAGATTTTTAGTGCGAATCGTCTCCATCGTTTTGGCATCAAGCGGTTGCCCCTTCTGATCAAGCGGAATTACTTCTGGATTTTCCCAACACCCCTGAATCAAATAATCCGTTTGCATAGTGCGATTAATTTGGTTGGTGATGAGGTATTGACCTACTACCGCCCCTAGTCCAATGATAGGGTTGATCATAAATGCAGCTAGTGAGCCGGCTGTGGCATCAATTGTTGGGAATATAGTGATCCTTAAATCTTGAGTTTCTTTTGGGACATTAATTTGCCCTGCCATTGCGACGCGGGCCTGATCCAGAATCATGGTGAACTGCTTGGTTTGTGCAATTCCTTGTGTTATCTCAAAATTACTACTAATCGAGTTAAATGGTGTACCTTTGGTGGCTAGGTTGCCGAGGCTGCCCTTTAAGTCTAAGGTAGCAAATCTAAACAAGCTTTGCAGACTCAAGACATCCAATAATTTCGCGCCATCAGAATTGACTTCAAGTAGGCGACCTTTGGCAAGGTCAAGGCTAACGTTACCTGCAAGAGAATCATAGTTAGGCGAAAAGGGTGACCCAGACCATGAGAGTGAAGCATTGAGTTTTCCTTCTCCGCCCTCTACCGACTTGGAGTTGCTCCAATGCGAAATGATTTGTCCCGCATCTTTGATATTTACATCCGCAGTGAAAGAGCTTAATTCAGCATTTTTTGGAGTATGAGCAAGCCATTGGCCCTTGATAGTCGAATTGCCTTGAGGATTATTAATTTGAATAGACTCGACCTTCATGAGATCCTGACTAGTCCTAGATTTGATCTTCACTGCACCTAGCTTTGCTTTTGTCCAACTCAAGTCATCAATGACTAAATCTAAGCTGGGAATCGCGTTGGGACTGATGGGGGTCTTAAGGGGAGATGTTTTTTGTGAGGCATCTTCCTTATTGAGTAAGTCTGGGGCTAGGCGTTGATCTGGCACCTTTAGGCGTGCGAGTCTTCCAGAAATTAACCCGCTCGGATGATCGCTACTACCCGGTTGCCATTGCAATTGACCAGCAATTTGTGGTGCATTCAAGCGCAGTTGCCAGCCTACATTTTTGTTCTGTGACTGCATGCTGACATCAGTCCAATCGCGGTCTAGGGCAATTAATTTCTTTACTTGAGCAGATATTTGGATGTCTTCTTCGGCAGCGTCAATCTGTTTAGCGTCACTCGCTTTATTTGCTGCTTTACCCGTTCCAAAAAACTCTATCCATTGATCAAGATCGAGTTCATTGCTGGCTAAGTGTAAAGAGATACCTTGCTGCGGCAGTGGTGTTGGAGACCCCACTCCTAATGCATTTTTTACGTCATTGGCAGAATTAAGATTTCCTTGGAGAAAATATTGATCCCCCAATTTACCGGACCAATCTGCACGAACTGGATTGCTTTTACTTGCTGGATAAGTCTTTAAGTTGAATTCGCCCAACATAGGAGTGCCGGCTAATTTTTTGGCAGGCGCTGGGGCAGAGCTTGCCCAATTACGTAAATCAAACTTCAGATTGGTTTCGCTACCACTTTTATTGAAGTTGATCAGACCTTCATATTTAGCTGACCCACTCATTGCACTCAGAAGTGCTGGATGCGCTGGAGATTTTAAATTTCCTGAAATGTAATCTTTTATAAACCTGGCATTAATGTCGCCACCAATGCTGAAGCTGGTGTTGCCTACCGCAGATGGTGCGCTGGAAATCTTAAAAGTCCCGCCTAAAAAATTCGCAGTGATGTTTTCAAACTCTGGATTGACTTCGGTAATACGCACCTTGCCCTTCAGGTTGTCTAGTGGAGGAGCTTGCCCCCATTGAGCTTGGTTTCCGGGGAGGTTAATTTTTGCATCGAAGTGAACATCATCATTTCCGGACAGCGGGATTTTTAAGTCAAGACCCACATTCACTGCGCCCTTGAGGGTAAGATTTTTAGCTAAGTTGGCTTGTTGCACGCCCACAGGTGATGCAAATACGTATTCAAGAATTTCAGAGCCATCCCCTGCGATTGATCCATTGATGAGTAAGGTGAGATTTTTGGCGCTGAGATTTGGGATTTGGGATTTCACGTCGGTCAGTGCTACCTTTTTGTAATTTGCTTTATCGACGTCAATGTTCAGGGTTGCCTGCTTTATGTCGATGTTGCCGCTGACATTACTAAATGCTTGCCAAATTCCCTGGCTTCTTGGGAGTAGGGGTGCTGGTTTGAAGCTCGCTTTGGAAAAAGGTAGGTGCAAGCTGAGCTCCCCAACAGTTCCACTTGGGTAAGGCGCTTGATTTGGGTCACCTTTGATATGTAAAGAGCCATTTTGAATCTCTCCAGACTCAAAGGCTTTACTGAGGTACAGACGACTATCCTTATCCATTCCAACCGGTAAGTAGCGATGTGCTGTCGCTAATTTTGCTTTAACAAACTCCATATCCAAGGCCATTTGATCGGGTTGCTTGGCGGTTCCGATCAGATAGCTAAGGTCAAAATTGGTAGTGATTTCAGAGTTGCTAAGCTGCATTTTCTTTGCATTAATGAGCCAGCCACTTTTTTGTTTGGACCAATTAATATTGCCTTTAGCACGGTCTAATTGAATCTCTGGGTCAGATAGAAAATCATTCATCACTAACTCAAGATTGCCCGAATCCATTGTGAAGCTACCCTGCTTCTGATTACTCACGAGATTGCCAGATAAATTCGAAGCTGAGGGCATGGATTTATTTACCCCAGTGAAGCTAATGTCATTCAGCTTTGCGCTGACGGTGAAATCGAGTTTGTTGGAAGTAAACCAATTACCCGGTATTGGTAAAGCCGATAGGGCCGATTGGCTTTCGGACCAATTCATTTCCACATTCTCTAGCTCACCATCTGCTTCAGAGATCTTGATCCACTGGTGAATTTTTTTCGGCAGAGGGAGATTGAGTGCGAAAAGTGCAATATCTTCAACTTGTATTTTTGGCGATGAGAAGCCAAACTCTTTGATTTCGCCACCATCTTTTGGCGGACGCCAACGGAAAGTAATTGGACTTAATTTATCCAATGGTGCGGTGCTAGGGCTATCGATATTTCGCCATGCCAAGGTTTTTGTTGTGATGGAATTGAGGCCACCATCCGTCTCCTGAATAAGATTGGTTTCCAATCTACCAAACTCAAGAGGATCCTGATTTTTGTTTAATTGAACCCGGAGCTTATCGGCGACTAAATACATTTGCCCGCCATTCGCCATTCCGACATCGAGCTTTATGCTACCCTTGGAATTGAGTTTGCCGCTTAAGTCATGCAAGGGAAGACTCAGGTCTTTAGAGATTTGAGTGAGGTCTAGATCTGCTAGATCCCATGAAAAAATACCGATCCAGTCCCGCCAATTACCTGCTTGTCCGCCAAGATGATGAACAAAGTCAGCCTGGAGTTTGATCTGATTTGGACTCCAAGGAGTTTTCGTGAGCAGTTGAGCCTCATGGCTCCGAATGCCATTTGTGAGATGAATACTTTGAACATCAATTGAAGTCTTTAGATTTTGACTTTGTTGGTCTTCCCAGAAGATTTTGGCATTATTAATTTGTATGTCGTTTTGAGCGAGCAACCAATTCTCAGCAGCAAAATCATTCTCTTTGCTGTGAATAGGAATACCAGCAACAGAGACAGCGCCTGTTGAATCTCGTTTTGCATGGAGCTCAATCTGCTCAAATGTGATCTCGTGAAAATAAGGTGTCAGGTGATAAAAAGAGAGCCAGCTGAGTTGCCCGCTAATATTTTTAATCTGTAGGGGTGGCGGCACAGCATCGGCGTTATTGAAACGTAACCCTTCAATTGCAAAGCTGGGTCGAATTCCTGTCCATGAAACTTGCACGGCATCCATTGTGACGTTGGTGCCTAAGCGCGCACTCATTAAGCTTTCTAGGGCGGGCTTGGATTTCTCGATCTGTGGCCATAAAACAAAACGCACCCCAAGATGGCCAAGCACAAAAAAAGCCACGGTGACACCAGCAAGAATAAGGGCACGCTTACGCCAACGACCGCCAGTGCCTGGAGCACGTTTTTGAAGCACGCTCTTCAGGCGGGTCCGGATGATGTTTCGTAACATGGACTCTATTATCCGTCAGCCATTGGGCGATCGCCAAGCTTCTGCGGTTTGATTCTGGAGTCGGATTAAGATGGAGAAATGACCGATTTTGCTGCCCAAATTGAATTTCTAAAGCAACACTCCAGCTATGCGCAACGCTGGCTTCATTCTCGCCCTGAATGGGTCGATTGGCTTCGTTTGCAGGGTTCTCGCAAAGTCGATGTTGCCGGGATTAGGGGTCTATTAACCCCTTGCGAGGATGCTTTGGCAGGTTCAGAGCAGGACGAGGTTCAATTTATGGCAGATCTGAGGCTGGCAAGACAGCGCCTCATGCTCTGGGTTGCCTTCCGAGATCTCAATGGCATTTCTGATCTCAGCGAGGTGACCCATGCCTTGAGCCACTTCGCGCAAGAGACGGTGGCTCTCTCGATTGCTTATATTCGTGAGGATCTGCAGCGTCGTTTTGGTTTGCCGTGGAGCAAGGTTACTGATTCAGAGATGCCTTTGATGGTAGTGGGTATGGGAAAGTTAGGCGGTCTAGAGCTCAATCTTTCTTCTGATATCGACCTCATCTTTTTATACGAGCATGAAGGAGACACTCAAGGCGGCCCTAAGAGTATGTCTTATCACGAGTGGTTTACCCGAATGGGCAAGCGCTTGATCAAACTCTTGGCAGAACATGATGCGAATGGCTTTGTGTTTCGGGTAGATATGCGTCTCAGACCCAATGGAGACTCCGGCCCCTTGGTCTGCAGTCTCGATATGCTCGAGGAATACTTATTGGTCCAGGGTAGGGAGTGGGAGCGCTATGCTTGGATTAAGGGTAGATTGATTGCGCCTTTACCTGACTCCCCCTCTTTTGCCTATTGCGATCGCGAACTCGATCAATTGATTCGCCCTTTCGTATATCGTCGCCATCTTGATTACGGTGTGGTTGCCTCCATCCGTGAGCTACATGCGCAGATACAGCATGAGGCTGAGAAGCGCTCTTCCAATCATCATGGTCGATCTAGGGATATTAAGTTGGGTCGGGGCGGCATCCGTGAAATTGAGTTCTTAGCGCAAATGTTCCAGTTGATGCGGGGCGGGACTGATCCACGTTTTCGCATTCGACCTACTCTGGAAGTATTGGACTTGGTAAAGCAACAAGGAATTTTGCCGGCCAATGAGGTGGATGATCTTAAGACGGCTTATGTTTACTTGCGTCGCTTAGAACATCGTATTCAGGTATGGGAAGATCAGCAGACACACTACTTGCCTGAAGATGAAGGTGCTCGCACTCGATTGGCTGCGAGTATGGGTGGCCCTGATCAGCTTCAAGAGCGAATTGCTTTCATATCGGAGCTCGATAAACACCAAGCCGCGGTAGCTCAATATTTTGAAAAAGCCTTTGTGCTAGATAATGCTGCGCGCCTAGACAATACCTCTTTACCAACTGGATGGGAGCCTGATAGTGCGCTGTTCCCAGAGTCTGCAGGGCGTTGGTTGACTTGGGCTGATGGCTCCAAGCAAAGACAATTGTCAGAGAAAAGCAGAATTATTTTCAATAACTTGATTCGTAAGGCTGCAGATAGTTTGGAAGCAGATCAGCCTGCTGTAATTAGCGCCGACCAGACTTTACTTCGCTTCTTTGATTTGCTGGAGGCGGTTGCCCGACGTAGTGCCTACCTATCCATATTGTCTGAGTACCCTCAGGCGCTGTCCAACGTATTGGCTTTGCTAAAGGCATCTCAATGGGGTGCTGAATATTTAACTCGGCATCCCCATCTGCTGGATTACTTACTTAATTCACGTACTGAAAAAGCGCTGATTGAACAGCCGGAGCAATATTGGCGAGAAGTAAAGACTACTTTAGATATGCGTCTTGATGACGTGATGGCCGATGGTGATGGCTCAGAACAGGCGATGGATATTTTGCGTATTACCCATCACACTGAAACCTTTATTACTTTATTGGCGGATCTAGGCATTGGCGTTGATCATGAGCTTTCTGTTGAAAAGGTCAGCGATCATTTATCTGCTTTGGCAGACTTAATATTGCAGACTACTTTTGAGCGTGTTTGGCCTGGTGTTGTCAAGAAATTTGAGCTGTCACTAGATACGACTGCGCCATTTGCAGTGATCTCTTATGGAAAATTGGGTGGAAAAGAGCTGGGATATGCCTCCGACTTGGATTTGGTTTTCTTGTATCAGGCCGAAGAAACGGATTTTGCCGCCCAAGAAATTTATGCCTTACTTGCTAAGCGCATGATTAATTGGTTAACGGCCTATACATCTGCAGGTAGTCTCTTTGAAATCGATACGCGCCTTCGTCCGAATGGCTCCGCAGGATTTTTGGTGACGAATACTGATGCCTTTAAGAAGTATCAGTTGCGTGAAGGCGATAACGCTGCATGGGTTTGGGAGCATCAAGCCCTGACACGCGCACGTTTCTCAGCTGGAAGTGAAGCGGTTGGAGCATTCTTTGATGATGTGCGTTTTGAGGTTTTAAGTCAGAGGCGCGATGTTGATCAACTCCGTCATGAGATTTTAGAAATGCGACGCAAGGTTCATGCTGGACATCCAAACCCCACCCCCGATTTTGATTTGAAGCATGACGCCGGCGGAATGGTGGATATTGAATTTATCGTGCAATTTTTAGTCCTCGCATATTCAAATACTCATCCACAACTGATTGGTAATTTGGGAAATATCGCCTTGCTGCGCATTGCTGGAGATGTGGGATTAATTCACGCTTCAATAGCTCAACAGGTGGGTGATGCCTATCGTTTACTTCGGGCGCGGCAACATCGCTTGCGTTTAGACGGTGCAGAAAAGACGCGTGTAGATTTGGGTCTTGAGCCTCAACTTGTGCAGGCAAGAGAGGTCGTGCTAGTTTTGTGGCAAGAAGTATTTCTTGCTTCCTCAAATGCTTAAAGACTTAATGTTGCTCTAGCAGTTCTCTCGCATGTCGACGCGTTGTGCCGGTGATAGTTGTCCCGCCCAGCATGCGAGCTACTTCTTCAACGCGCTCAGATCTTCCCAGCGGCGACACTTGGGATAGGGTTTTGTCCCCCGCCTGAGATTTACTGACTTTGAGGTGGTGATTGCCTTGTGCGGCTACTTGTGGCAAGTGGGTTACGCAAAGGATTTGATGTGATTCGCCAAGCTGGCGCAATAACTTTCCAACTGTCTCCGCAACAGCCCCGCCGATGCCGGCATCGACCTCATCGAATATGAGTGTGGGGGTAAATGAGGCTTTGCTAGTGATCACGCTAATGGCTAAGCTAATCCGAGCTAATTCACCACCGGAGGCAACTTTCGCAAGTGAGCGGGGAGTGCTGCCGGTATGACCTGCAACCAGAAATTCAATTTGCTCAAGACCATGAGTACCACCTTCAGCTAATGGCAGCAAGGCGATTTCTAGCTGTCCACCTGCCATTGATAAATCTTGCATTGCGGTAGTCACTTGCTTGCCTAAATCTAGCGCAGCCTTATTGCGTTTTTGCGTGAGTATCTTTGCTTGTTTGAGATAGGCAAGTTCTTCTTGCTTCACCTTCTCGCGTAAAGCCTCTATATTTTGAGAGGCAGTCAAGGCCTCCAAGCGTTCGCTGGTGTCGAGCAGTAGTTTTGGCAATTCATTTGCTTCGATGCGGTATTTTCGGGCGGCACCATGGAGTGCTTGCATGCGCTCCTCAACCTCGCTGAGACGCCCAGGATCTAAATCCAGTTTTTGCAAATAGCGATTGAGGCTATGCACTGCTTCATCAATCTGAATTTGTGCTGACTCTAAGGCTTGGCTGATATCACAGAGTGCGGAGTCATGCTCTGCTAATGCACTCATATTGGCGCTAGCTTTAGATAGGGTGGATTCCACAGAATTATCAGCATCACTGAGAGCATCAATTGCTTCTTGGCAACCACTGATAATTTTTGCACCATTAGCTAGGCGAGCATGTTCACTTTGAATAGAGGGCCATTCACCATCTTGCGGAGAGAGTTCAGTGAGTTCTTCTAATTGCCATTCCAAACGCTCACGTTCGCGTTCAATATCTTGCCCAGCGTTTTCAGCTTGCTCTAATTTGCGACGCGATTCATTTAGCGTTTTAAATAGTTGCGAGACTTCGGCGGCTAGCTCTAAGTGATTCGCATGACGATCTAGAAGCTCACGTTGTGCACCACCCTTGAGCAATAGTTGGTGGGCATGTTGCCCATGAATGTCCACCAACTGATCGCCTGCTTCACGAAGTTGCACCAAGGTTGCTACGCTACCATTAATGAAGGCACGGCTACGACCATTAGCTTCAACGGTTCTTTTGAGTAATAGGCTTTGCCCTTCATCCTCAATGGGAAAGCCTTGCTCATCAAGCCATTGATTGAAGTGCTGAATTTGTAGCTGATCAATGCGAAAGAGGGCACTGATTTCGGCGCGGTTACAACCTTCACGAATTTGGCTGCTATCCGCACGTTCACCCAATACCAAGCTAAGTGCGTCTAAGAGGATGGATTTACCAGCACCAGTTTCACCGGTGAGGACTGTGAAGCCTGAAGAAAAGTCTAGCTCTAGTTGGTCAACAATGACAAAGTCGCGGAGCGATAGAGTTTGAAGCATGCCTTAGCGTACCGAAAAATTCGACATCAGAATGTCGATGGATACTCATTCCAATGTAACTTCTCTCGCAAGGTTTTGTAGTCGCTATGACTGCGAGGGTGAAGCAGGGTAATAGTTTTTTTAGATTGGCTTACTTCAATGATGTCACCTGATTGCAAATTAGTTTGTGATTGCATATCAAAGTTCACAATGACTTCTCTGCCGTCCACCACTTCGATGCTCACCACAATATCTTGTGGCAATACGATGGGGCGATTGGACAATGAATGCGGGGCAATTGGTGCCAACAGAATTCCTGCTACCCGCGGATGCAAGATGGGGCCGCCGGCTGATAGGGCATAAGCAGTTGAACCGGTAGGAGTCGACACAATCAAGCCATCAGAACGTTGGTTGTACATAAATGAGCCATTGACGCGTACCGCAAGCTCGACCATTCCAGAAATTCCGGAGCGATTCACAACCACATCGTTTAACGCAAGAGCTTGGTTAAGCTCTTTACCATCGCGTAAGACAACTGCATCAAGCAGGGTTCTGGTATCCGCTTCAAATTCACCAGCAATAATTTGCGGCAAGACTGTTTGAACGTTCTGGATTGGGATGTCGGTCATGTAGCCCAAGCGGCCCATATTGATGCCAACGAGAGGGACTTTGCTGCCGGCCAGCTGACGGCCGATACCAAGCATCGTGCCATCACCACCCAAAACTACTGCTAAATCAATTGCGTCCGCAAACTCCTCAACTTTCTTGATGGGATAGGCGGTCAGACTAAGATGGCTTGCAGTGGCGCTCTCAACATAGACTTCACAGCCTTGCTGGCTCAGAAGTGCTGCTAGGTCATTAAGGCGCTCTTGCATGCCGTCAGCCTGATATTTGCCGACAAGCGCAACCCGGCTAAATGCCTTTTTGCTGGAATTTGGGGATGGGCTTAACATATAACGATTAAACCATACGCATAAAATCCCTTCCACTATGGATGAT
>NZ_NCFJ01000504.1:0-1827 GCF_002281105.1 Polynucleobacter sp. 35-46-11 | reverse complement strand
CCAGTCCAATACCAATTGGGCAATAGATTGCGATGGTCGTAAAAATTATCCTCAGCCATTTGCGGCATATCCAGGTAGTACATGCCGCGCACAAATTCTCGCCAACCTAGAATCTGGCGAATGAAACCCTCTACTGTTGCAAGCTCTAAGTTGTGCTTTTTCCAAGCAAGCAAAACGGCATCAATGACTTCTCTCGGATTGAGCAACTTTAAATTCAGCGAACTCGACAACAGCGAGTGCCAACCAAAAGGCGTATCTGTCCACATCGCATCTTCATAGATACCGAAGGTCGCTAAGCGGTGCTCTACAAACCCCTCGAGTGCTTGAAGCGCTTGTTGGCGCGTCACAGGCCATTGAAAATTGGCCAACGACCCAGGGTGATCTGAGTAGCGCTCCTCTACTTCAATCAATACAGCTTTAGTAATCGCATCTGGTTCAAATAATTCTGGAGGCGGAATAAGGCCTGGACCTTTCTTGGGAAAGGGTTTGCGATTATCTCGATCGAAGTTCCACTGCCCACCCTCTGGATTACCTTCTTTATCAACCAGGATGTTGTGGGTCTTGCGCATGAGTCGATAGAAATACTCCAAACGCAATTCTTTCTTGCCTGCAACTCAGTTAGAAAATTCATGACGTGAGCAATAGAAATGGGGGTCTTCCTGCATTTCTAATTCAATGCCTAATTCAGAGACCAATGTTTCAATCTCACACTTAAGCCGATATTCCCCGGGCTCAAGACAAACTAAGTGAGTACATTGATATTTTTCAATAATGACTCGTAGCGTATCGCCAATGGATTTTGGAGACTGCTTGATGTATCGCAGTGGAATATCAAGCTCTTCCAGCTCCTTGGCAAAGTGGCGCATTGCCGATAAAAATAATGTAATTTTTGCCTTATGAGACCAAACATACTGAGCCTCATCCGCAGACTCAATCATGACTACCTGATCAGCCTGAGGATTGAGATTTTTTAATACTGGGCTATTGATATCTAGCTGATCACCCAGAATAAGAACGAGCTTTTTCAAATCTCCATCCTTACCAATTACTCAGCTTAGCGCTTGTAAAAGCTCAGGGTAACCTCACCAAGATCAATTCCAAACTTACTCATCTTGGCCTTATTCAGCATGACCTTAGGCGTTACAAGATACATCCAATCGTTAAATTGCACGTGATAAATTGTGCCGTCTACTGGCAATGCCAATGTGTAAGCCCAGTTAAGGGCATTGCCCGCCGATTCACCCAGCGCCTCACCCACCACATCATCTGCCCTGCCAATATATTTACCCGGGGCAGTTTCAGTCAAAGTCCAGATACGCTTTTGCTTCGTGCCATCGGAATATTCAAAACTCTCATCGAGAGTGCCCACTTTTTTGCCATCAACGACTTTCCACTGCGCTACCAAGAGGACAGTAAACCGTTTTTTAACTTCACCACTACGATCGGTAAAGATTCCATAGGCATCTATCGTGCCGTTGAAGTATTCACTCAGATCTAAGTTGGGCTTCTCGTTAGCGTACTGCGTTACTGAAGGCGAAGAACAGCCAAATAGACCGAATGCAATCAAGCAAACACCCAAACACTTTGAAACGAAATGGATTTTGCGCATTAACATGCTCCTGAAATGAGTGGTGGCGGGCAGCCCTGCCCTAAGAGCTCAGCCCTGAGTTTTGGGACGCTAGTTTTTGAATCTAACCAAATACCAAAAAAGGCTTTTGCAAAATCGGCACCCTGAATTTGCGATATCTTCTTACCTTCATAGAAGAAACTGGTGCCCTGCTTAGGAACATAGACAGCAGCAATAGTCTGGCCAGGCTCTACATTAGG